>CAYVBH010000109.1:0-11960 GCA_964449015.1 uncultured Bacteroidales bacterium | reverse complement strand
GAGGAATCTCCAGCCTATAAAATAAGTGAATTAAAAGATGTGTATAAAGGGTAGTTAGGGGGAAGGGGGCAATTCTATCGGCTTTTAAGACACCCTCTTCCTGAAATTTTCTTTCAGTCTGATTTATTTCTTATCGTAAACCAGGTTGAGTTTGACTTCTCCATCTGGCATTGGCATCACCTGTTCTATTGTTATCACCTTGCCATCGGCAGAGAGTTTCCATGTTTCGGTTGTTTTAAACTCATTGCCATCGAAATTCATTGTAGTTGTAACTGTCATTGCACTCTTATCAGCCGACCATGATATGACCGATTTCCTCATCATATCCATGAAACCCGTATTTTCTGAAGGATTTCCATCGAGGTTATATTTAGCTGATTGTTTCATCTCACCTCCGTCAAAACCGGGTTGTGTGGATTCGACAGAAAGTGTATTTCCCTGCTGCGCAATAGTCATTGTAACAGCTGCCATGCGGAATTCACTGTTCCCGAAGTTGCTTTTTGATTCATTAAGTCCCCAGGTACCCGAAAAATTTGGTTGAGCCAATAGGCCTGCTGAGGTTAAAAAGAAGACAAATAAACCTGAAAGGTTTCTGATTGAAAAAAGATTAGCGATTTTCATAATTGTTTTGGATAAAATGTTGTGGTATAATAAAACAAATATAAGGGAATTTAGATGGTAAAATACAAAGAGTTATAATTTTTTTTATCAAGGAGGACTATAGCTAATAATTTGTCATTTTAACTTAATTCTGTTATAATCCTGTTATCCTGCCGCATACTTATATTTACCATGAATGTCTTCCCGATTGATATATCAGAATAGCCGATCTGTCTATAACAAGATATGTTCCACGCCGGAGGTATGATTTATTTTATACTCAACACAAAACCATGGTTGTCATACCGGGCAAGTTATATTGTAATTGATTTTATTTCTTAATCAACTTCCCGTTTTGTCTTTTGCCATCGATAATCAGGCTGTATATATATATTCCCTCCCTCAAGCCATCAAGATTTATTTTTCCATTATTATCAATCTCCCTTGTCATTATAACATGACCCTGAAGGTTGAATAATGTGAAAGTTATTTTATTAACGCCATCATGCCTGAGACTTAGGTCTTCTGAGACAGGGTTTGGATAAAGACTTACCGAGATCTCTCCAATATCTTTCAAAGAGGTTGCGATTTGATCGGAATAATAAAGCGTACCCTTTTCGGGATTACCCCATTTTGATAAATCTAAATCCCATTCCTGAAATGTTGCGCTGGTAAGCATATGGTTGAAGAGGATAATCGATTCATCAAAGTAAATAAACTCAGAAGGTATTATAAGATCATCAAGGGTATAGGTATCATTATAGGTGTATTCTTCTTTGAAAAATGGAAATAATTCATTTAAACCGTCAAAATCATAGTCAATATACCGGATCATATTCCCGCTTGCGTCGTAGGCATATTCGTTTTTATTCGACTGTATCCATTTACCTGAATTCTCTTCCCAGAACTGAGAGACCAACAGGATCAGATTTCCGTTCTCATTATAAGAATAATCATCTTTTGTCATAAGGATCCAGTCTTCGGGAGCATCTATCCTAACGAGTCCCAGTGTTTGTTCTACCTTGCCTTCTGCATTGTATGTGTATTCTGTTTTGAAAGATTCAATCCAGTTATCTTCAGCTTCATTCCAGTCAGAAAAGGTTGATACAATTTTTTTTCCTTCGGTATTATATGAGATTTCTTCCTTATAAGAATACAACCAGTCACTTGTCAAATCGTCCCTGTCATAATAAAATGTTTGAGTCAGCAAGCCACCTGGATTATAGGTATATTCACTTTTTGCACTGCCCACCCATTTTCTGGCGTTGTTATCCCAATCATATTCGAATGACTGAGACATTTTTCCCTGGGCATTGTAAGTGAATTCTTCTTTATAGCTGTTCACCCAATTGGTGATATCAACATCCCAATTGTGATACAGAATTAATGTAGTTCTGCCAACAACATCATAAGTATAGTCAGTTTTATACTCATTTATCCATTCTCCGGTGTTATTGTCCCAAAAAAGGTCCAGATATTGCTTTAAGTTCCAGTTTTCATAATAGCTGAATTTACTTTTATATTCATCGATCCACTCGCCAGAAATTTCATCCCTGTTCTGAGTTATCAAACTATCAAGTACCTGCTTGTTCCCTGAGGTTTTATTCAGAAGAAAGGTTTTTACCAGTTGGTCAGATCTCCCAGGATCCTGTCCATAGTAATTTTTCTTTTCGTTTTGCAGGGTTTTCTGCCGGAGGTGAATTAATCCAGAAAATGGAGCTCTCAGGTCATCAACCTGTGTCTTATTCTGAGTAAATGCGTAAAGCGGCATCAGAAGCAGTGAAAGAGCGATAATCAATTCTTTTTTCATTTGCCTAAATATTGTATTGTGAATCTTGATTTTTATCATTTAGTATTTAATATGAGCTTTCCATTAGCAGGGCGGAATAGCATTGAAAAGCTACAATCAGAAATAGTGAATCCAACAAAGTGTCTGTTTATACAATCAAATTTATGATAAAACAGATTAATAAGCAACTATTTCTCCAGTGTGTAAATCAGTCGCTGATCTATCACCGGTCAAAGTGATAAAACTTATTAGTAAATACCCTTGATTTTAATCCGTTTATCAAGCTGAATTGCATTCAGTAAGGATGAAGGATGTATTATTAAGCAAATCAGGTTTACAGAACCATTCGATAGGATAATTTATTTTAATAAACAGAAGATATCTGAATTTTCCTTATTTTGTTTTGCGTTAGCCGGAGAAACTGGAGAGCGACTATCAGAATTAATTTAAATAAATCAAAAAATCGGACCATGAATATTGTTGTTCTTGACGGATATACTTTGAACCCCGGCGATCTGACCTGGGATGGATTAAGAATGCTTGGGGATCTTACAGTTTACGACAGGACTCCCAGGGAGAAAATTATAGAAAGATCAAGGGACGCAGAAATAATCCTGACAAATAAAACTGTGCTTGATGCGGATATATTGAAATCTCTGACGCATCTGAAATACATTGGCGTTCTTGCAACAGGCTATAATGTTGTTGATACTGAGCTTGCAGGGCAGATGGGGATAGTTGTCACCAATATACCATCATACGGAACAAATTCAGTCGCTCAGCTGACCTTTGCACTGATCCTTGAACTGTGCCACCATGTTCAAAGGCAGAGTGACCTTGTAATCGATGGTAAGTGGTCAAGATCAATGGATTTTACTTACAATGATTTTTCTTTGATAGAACTTGCTTCCAAGAATATCGGGATCATTGGTTTAGGTAATATAGGCAGAAAAGTAAGTGAGATAGCCCAGGCATTTGGGATGAGAGTCCTGGCATCTGATAAATCCCTGCCTGAAAACTTATATCCTGCCGGTGTTACCATGATTTCACTTCGCGAACTCCTTTTCGGTTCGGATATCGTAACTCTTCATTGTCCTCTGACTGAAGAAACATCGGGACTGATTAATATCACAAACCTTCGGTTGATGAAGCCCACAGCTTTTTTAATCAATACCTCACGTGGTCAGATAATAGTTGAGGAAGATCTTGCCCAAGCCCTGAATGAAGGACTTATTGCAGGCGCAGGCCTGGATGTGCTTTCAGTTGAACCTCCTCCTGCTTATAATCCTTTGTTAAGTGCAAAGAATTGTATAATAACTCCTCATATCGGATGGGCAACTTATGAATCAAGATCCCGGCTGATGGATATAGCGGCTCACAATATTAAAGCTTTCCTTGAAGGATCGCCTGTCAATATTGTGAACTGAATTATTTCTTACTGTAACATTGTTGTATCTGCCGGAAAGGATGTAATGCTTGTTTCCTGCTCAGGGAAGAGCTGCCATATGCCTTTTAAGGGAGGAGGTCGCCCTCCTTCTTCCCCTTTTAGCAAATTAGTATCGTTAGGTCTGGAAAGAAGCTGATTTATCAGTTTTTATTTGTATTAAATGCCTGTCTTTAGTAACTTTAACAAGATATCTTGATCTTTCCACATTCTAATCATAATTTGAAGAATCTGAAATTTCATTGGAAAGCTATTCATATTCAATCTTATTTCTGAAGGTAATAGATAACTTTCAGGAGATTAAAATATTTAAAATAATTAAAAGATAGACAAGATGAAAAAGCTAATTGCAATATTTTTGGTTGCACCAATCATCATTAATGTTTTTGCCCAATCGCCTCAGATGATGAGCTATCAGTGTGTGGTCAGGGATAAAGATGGCGTGTTAGTAACGAAACAGCTTGTGGGCATGAGAACTACAATTCTTCAGGGTTCTGATATACAACATGTTGTCTACCAGGAAACGTATAACTTTACCGCTACGAATGACAATGGGCTTCTTACCATTGAGATTGGAAGCGGTAAACCTACAATCGTCTCCGGGCAGTTTTCTTCAATTCCCTGGTCAGCAGGGCCGCTCTTTCTTCAAACTGAGATAGATCCTACGGGTGGTACAAACTATACTATTGTTGGAAAGAGCCAGATTTTAAGTGTACCATATGCTTTATATGCAAAAGAAACGGGAAATGTTACTGAGATTGATCCAGTATTTAATGCCCAAGGCATGAAACTTACCGGAGATCAAACAATTTCAGGTCACAAAACATTTACAGGAACTATAACTGTTCCGGAACCTTTAAATCCAGATGATGCGGCAACAAAAGCTTATGTAGATGCAATTTTAAGCAACCTAAGTGCCACTGGAGCTATTGATGCTGATGGCAATATATATTCAATTGTCAGGCTTGGCTCTCAGGTATGGATGGGTGAAAATCTAAAAACCACCAAATTCAAAGATGGAACTGCTATCCCTCTGGTAACTGACAATACAGTCTGGTCGAATCTGACAGAACCCGGGTACTGCTGGTATAGCAATAATTCAGCAAACAAAGACACCTACGGTGCGTTATATAACTGGTACACGGTAAACACGGGGAACCTTTGTCCCGCAGGCTGGCATGTGCCAACCGATGCCGATTGGGCAACACTTGAAAATTTCCTTATTGCTAATGGGTATAACTATGATGGTACTACCACCGGCAACAAAATAGGAAAAGCGCTGGCATCAACTGCCTTATGGACATCATCTTCAATAACAGGAGCAGTTGGCAACACCGATTATCCTGCCAAAAGAAATGCCACCGGCTTCACAGCCCTTCCGGGTGGCATCCGTGACATCATTGGCTCATTCAACTGGATTGGAAACGTCGGTTACTGGTGGTCAGCTACGGAGCTCGATGTTACGGATGCATGGTACTTTCGCCTGCAGTTCGATTACGATGGTGTGACCAGGTACCCCTTCTTTAAGGTGGATGGTCAATCTGTTCGTTGTTTGAGGGATTAATCGACGAACGTAACAATAACTAATTTCCAGCCCTCGGAACTCATTTCCGTGGGCTTTCCTTTTCAATATTGACAATTATACTTATGTTTTGCCTTACGTATGCCTGATATATGGGTACTATATAGGCATATTAGGTTAAAGTGATAGTAAAGTACCACTTGAAGGTATATGCCCTTATATTACCTATATACTACAGACACATAGCAGGACTTCAAATAAATTTGATTTTGGCTTTTTGGTGGTGTAACTTTGTATTAAGAGATCATGCCCCTGATTATTCCGTAGTATACTAAATCAACAAAGTCATGAAAAAGGTATTCTTGTTTGTTTTGATGTTTTCCTTGTTGGTAAACATATCTATTGGCCAACAAGTAAGCCTTACAGGGAAAGTTATAAATCCTGATGAGAAACCGGTCAAAAAGGTACTCGTTTACCTTGCAAATAATCCTTCCATATATTGTTACTCCGACAGCCTTGGTATTTTTTCGTTAACCGAGATAAGTACATCTGTCACAGAAGTGAGGCAGGATAATATTATATCGTTTGAGAATCGTAAACTCTCAGTATATGCAAATAATCAGTCAATTTCGGTTGATGTATTCACGATTGACGGCCGGCAGGTTAAGAATGTCGTAAGTCTGAGATATTGTCTCGGAACTTTCGGACTCTATCCCGAAGCATATCTTTCCGACCTGCCTAAAGCAGTTTATATAGTCAGGGTAATAGTCGGTAATACTTCTCAATCATTTAGAATTCAGAATATAATTCCATCCGGATTCCCGCAGGGTATAACAGAATACGACATAAATAATATTATTGACAATTCTTCTACAGAATTAAAGACAGAATTCAATATAGAAACTAAATCAGGAGTTCTTGATACGCTGGTTCTGGTTCACGATTTCTATAAATCAAGGGAAATACCTCTTGATTCCTATTCAATACAATATGACACAATTCACTTAAACAATTTTGCTGATTATTCTATTGCTGAAGGCTTTGAATCATCTGTGACATATTGGCACAATGGATATGCAAATTTTACTAATATTTTTTCTACAGATAGTGTGCAGTTTATTATTGATTACGACTCTCTTTCGATTTTGAATGGTGATTTAAAAGTAATTACTATTCCGGTTGACAAAATCGAAGGTCTTGATAATTCCATTGAATTCATCTCTGGTTTGCATTTTGAACCATCGGGGACTAGATTTTTTCAATCAGCCCAAGTCTATCTTTCAATGAAGGACCCAATTCCTGAAGGTTTAGTAGTATTCCATTATAACGATCAGGGAGAAACCTATTTCATACCCCATAAGGATTTAAATAGTCGTTCTATTACTTTCTATATCAATCATTTTAGTAGTATTGGAATAGGAACAGGGGAAGTCCCTCCACCTTCTGATAATCCTGAGGAATTTACGACTTCAGATCAGTTTATCTCTTACTTAGCCAAAAAATATATCAATAATGAAGAAGTACCAGAAGAATTCTTTGAAACGTGGTATAACAATATAATTGCTCCAATGGTTAGTAATTCAAGCGACCTGAAAGGGCTGATGGATGCTTTAAACGAATTTCTTACAATACGACGTGCCTTTGATATTCTTGGATTGGATGATCCCCCTTTCTTGGGTGGTGCAATTGATGAGATTAATGAAAAGATGAAGCAGATATGGGATGGATTAATTGTCCAATATAATAAACTCAATGATAACTGTTCAAAAAGGGGAATTCTAAATAAAGCTTTGAATATGATTAAATTATCAGATATAGTTGGTGATTTATTATTCAATCCAGATATACATGATTTTGGTACTGGCGAGATGTATGATCTCCCAACTGAAATAGTATTTCCCACACAAGTGAAAGATCTGGAACCAGATTCATCTTATTTAGTTGAATATACTTTAAAATGTCTTTCAGACAATTGTATTACAGAGAAAGTAGCTTGGTTTAGTAGCGATCCTTCGGTTGCTACAATAGATGATGAAGGTCTTATAACTGCACTCAAAAAAGGAATAACAGTAATTAAAGCTCAAATATGTGATGTAGAAAATACATTTAAATTGGAGGTTGGATATAACTGTGAAGAGTATTATTGCAGAAATGAAGATGACAGCTGTTATTCCGGGATATATCACTGTTCCGGGATAACAACTCATACTACTAAAGGTCAGCATCTCGAGTGTGGTCCCTGGCAGGATGAGTACATAACGTATTACACTATGGTTGGTGAGCTCGGAAACAAGCCAGGTTATTGGATAGAAAATACGATTCACAATGTGGAAAATAAACCTTCTATAAATGGATGTCAAAATTATTTTAAGTTAGATTATGATCGTATATATGTAAAAGGTGCCTTTCATTGTCAGGGGACAAATTCTTTTATGTATTGGCCTTATGCTTCATTTCCTACGAATGAAGGACATTTTAGTGGAGATGTATTAATCTTCGATGTAAGATACCCGTCAGGTGATGAGGGATATAAGACCACTAAGTTTTTTTGCAATCGTATTGATAAATAGGCTAATTAAAGTAAATTATAATAGGGATAGTCATATTCAATTCTACATCTCGAAACAACAAAAAAGGCTATTGCCGGGATTAAGAATAACTAAATCAGATTTCAAACACTAAAACATCAGGTACCTGACCAGTAATTTGTGGAGCTGTAAGTAAGGCTTTAGCGGGATTAAATACCATCAGTAAAGAGGCTTAGAAAGAATGTAAAAATGTATGTAAAATAAAAAACCCTCTCATAACTCTCTGAATTATAAGGGGAATCTTTATATGTTGTGGAGATTAGGGGAATCGAACCCCTGACCTTTTGACTGCCAGTCAAACGCTCTAGCCAACTGAGCTAAACCCCCGGAAAACTTCGCAAAAGTAGAAAAAAATCGGAATAAATTAAACCTTAATTAACCGGAACAGCTAAGTTTTGTCTGTATTGTGCTATTTTGTAATTTTGCGCGTTATAAAAATGCGATCAACAGAAGAAACCGAATCTTAACATTTTGATAACTTTTTCTATTATATAATAAATGTAAATTGCTGGCCCTGGCAAGCGTAAGGATGAAGAGCGACTTAGTTAAAATAAATGATTTTGATGATCTGGTCTTTGAGTTCCGGAACAAGGATTATGGGGCATACAAGCTGAGGAAAAAATATAATGGAGCCCTGCTGGCCGGACTGATAATTTCGGTTTTTATAGGAAGCTCTCTTGTAATTATCCCTTTCATTGGAAGAAAACCGGCTGATATGACAGTGTATGGAGGCAGCTCAAGATATGTATCTGTCAATATGGATGTACTGGAGCCTCCGCAAGAGGAATTTTATATTCCGGCTGCTCCCCCTCCCCGGGAACGCGGGGCTGTTGAGATTGAGGAATCAGTAAGATATTCACCTCCTGAAATAGTTGATACAGTAATGCCCTTTGAGACAACGATGGCAACTATTGACCAGGCACTTATTGAACCTGTAGATACACCCGTGGAATCTATGGGATCAGGTTTTGGTGACGATATCTTCGAAGGAGAGGGGGGGGGTGATTACGGAGAGCCTCTGTTCATAGTGGAGACAATGCCCTCATTCAGGGGCGGTGATCTGAATAAATTCAGGCTTTGGGTGCAGAATAAGATCAATTATCCACAGGAAGCCATAGATAAAAAGATCGAAGGCAGGGTTTTCCTGACTTTCATTATCGAGGCAGATGGCAGTGTCAGCAGCGTTACTGTTGTAAAAGGATTGGATCCACTGATAGACAGTGTAGCCGTGAAAGCCATTCAGGAATCACCGAGATGGAGCCCCGGACGGCAGAGGGGCCAGCCCGTAAGAGTCAGGTATTCATTCCCGCTGAATTTTGCCATCTGATGGTTAATATTCAACAGCCGTGTGTTCATAACAGTTTATTTCTGTTTATGACTTTTTAATATATTAGGCCAAAAACAAAAGGACAACTTATGAAAAGAAATTTACTTCTGATTTTCGCGGTTTCAATAATCCTATCGGGATGCGGCTCTTCAAAAAAACAATTGGAAAGGGGCAACTACGATAGCGCCATAGCTTCAGCTGTAAAACAACTGCGCAAGGATGCTGATGATGAAAAACAGATCCAGATACTTCAAAGATCCTTTAATGTAGCTAACGAACAGGATAACGAAAGAATAAAATTCCTTAAGGTGGAAGGCAGGCCTCAGAACTGGGATGAGGTGTATCAGATATATAAAAGGATGAGCGACAGGCAGTCCCTTGTAAGAACCGTTATGCCTCTCAGCCTGGGAAATAAAACAATCGAATTCCCCTATGTTGATTATATGACAGAGATGGTAGCAGCCAAACGAAAATCGGCTGATTATTATTTCGCCCACGGCAATGAACTTATGAAGAACAAGACAAAGGATTCATACAGGCAGGCATATGCAGAATTTGTCAGAGCCAAGGATTATGTCGGCGATTATGAAGGTATTGATAACAGGATCATGGAAGCCCACGATCTGGGGATGAGTCGTGTATATGTTACACTTAACAATACAACACTGATCAATTTCCCGAAGGAATTCCAGGAGGAACTTCTTTCAGTTGATCTTCAGGCCCTCAATACGGAGTGGGTGGAATTCTATACAGTCGATCTTGACCGGAACGTCCAGTACGACTACCTGATAAATGTAAACATAAGGAATATTGCAGTCAGTCCGGACCAGACAGCGCAGATCGATTCAGTAATAAAACGGGATATTGAAGACGGATTTACATACCAGCTTGACGCTAAGGGTAATGTAATGAAGGATACAGCCGGCAATGACATCAGGATAAAAAAATACAAGACTCTCCAATGTGCTCTGATATCGACACTTCAGACAAAATCATGTGCCATTGAGGGCGATATTGAAACTATACAGGAAAATCCCACCAAGCTGATTAAAAAGGATCCCATCGGGGCGCGTTCCACATTTGAAAACGTCTCTGCCAGAGCCGTGGGTGACATCGGGGCACTTAATTCAAGACAGCTTCAAAAAACAAAAACCCAGATCGTGCCATTCCCGTCTGATATTGAAATGGTTATCAGATGTTCAGAATCCCTGAAGCAGGCTATTAGGGGGTCAATTCAGAGCAACAGAAGGTTGATTTTGTAAATGATTGAAACAGAGAAGCTGGCGGAGAGAGCGATACTGATCGGGATAAGTTACCCGGGACAGGACGAACAGGAAACACAGGATTATATAGATGAACTTTCATTCCTTGCAGAGACTGCAGGAGCAGTCCCTGTGAAGAGATTCATCCAGAAAGCCGATTTACAAAATCCACGGACCTTTGTCGGATCAGGAAAGATATCCGAGATAGCTGCATTCATTTCTGATAACAGGATTGACATCGCGATTTTCGATGATGAGCTCTCCGGAAGTCAGATCAGAAATATTGAGAAGATACTGAATTGCAGGGTCCTCGACCGTACAAACCTCATCCTTGATATCTTTGCTAAAAGAGCAAGAACATCTTATGCGCGGACCCAGGTAGAACTGGCTCAGTATCAGTACCTTCTTCCGAGACTGGCCGGTATGTGGACCCACCTTGAAAGGCAGAGAGGCGGGATAGGATTGAGGGGCCCGGGTGAGAAAGAGATAGAAACTGACAGGAGGATAATAAGAGACAGGATTTCCCTTCTTAAAGAACAGTTGAAGAAGATCGATATCCAGATGTCAGTCCAGCGGAAGAACCGCGGAAAGATGGTGCGGGTCAGCCTTGTGGGGTATACAAATGTTGGGAAGTCGACGATAATGAACCTATTGAGTAAATCAGATGTGTTTGCAGAAAATAAGCTCTTCGCAACACTTGACACAACTGTCCGTAAAGTAGTTATCGAAAACCTGCCTTTTCTTCTGTCCGATACAGTCGGCTTCATAAGAAAGCTGCCGCATGATCTTGTTGAATCTTTCAAATCAACACTCGATGAAGTAAGAGAGGCTGACATTCTGATGCATATAGTAGATATTTCTCACTCCGGATTTGAAGACCAGGTAAGAATAGTGAATGAAACTCTGCGTGATCTTAAAGCATCTGAAAAACAACAAATAGTTGTTTTCAATAAGATCGATGCCTTCTCTTTTAAAGCAAAGGAAGAAGATGACCTGACTCCCCTCAAAAAAGAGAACTATTCACTTGACGATCTTAAGAAGACATGGATGGCCAATGACAAGAATCACCCGGTAGTTTTTATCTCGGCTTTAACAAGGGAGAATATTGAAGAGCTTCGCAGGATCCTCTACCAGATTGTAAAAAGGATACATATTACAAGGTATCCATATAATGATTTTCTGTTCGGAGATCCTGCGATTTATGAAAGCTTGTAGGTCTTTCAGCCCGGCTAAGCTATTAATAGAGCTTATTGGCAAACATATATTCTGCTATCTGGATGGCGTTTGTTGCTGCTCCCTTACGGATATTATCAGAAACTATCCAAAGATTCAGGCATTTTTCTTTTGAATGATCTCTTCTAACCCTTCCAACGAAAACCTCATCCCTGTTATGGGATAATATCGGCATGGGATATTTATTCTCAGACG
>CAYVBH010000108.1:0-11967 GCA_964449015.1 uncultured Bacteroidales bacterium | reverse complement strand
CCTCCAATAATGCCTTGCTCACCGTGAACCCGCTCACAGCCATCAACACCCAGCCTTTGGCAATCACACAATGCACAGGTACCAATGCCACCTTTACCGTTGCTGCCGTGGGAACCAATCTCACCTACCAGTGGCGCAAGGATGGAACTAATATTTCGGGAGCAACCTTGGCATCGTATACCATCAACAACATTGCTGCCGGTGATGCCGGTAATTACAGTGTGGTAGTATCGGGCGACTGTGGAGCCAATGTGACCTCCAATAATGCCTTGCTCACCGTGAACCCGCTCACAGCCATCAACACCCAACCATTGGCAATCACACAATGCGCTGGCACGGATGCCACCTTTACGGTTACTGCCGTAGGTACAAACCTCACCTACCAGTGGCGCAAGAACGGAACTAATATTTCGGGAGCAACCTTGGCATCATATACCATCAACAACATTGCTGCCGGTGATGCCGGTAATTACAGCGTGGTAGTATCGGGCGACTGTGGAGCCAATGTGACCTCCAATAATGCCTTGCTCACCGTGAACCCGCTCACAGCCATCAACACCCAGCCATTGGCAATCACACAATGCGTAGGTACCAACGCCACATTTACCGTTGCTGCTGTGGGAACAAATCTCACCTACCAGTGGCGCAAGGATGGAACTGATATTACCGGAGCAACCTCAGCATCGTATACCATCAACAACATTGCCGCCGTTGATGCCGGAAATTATACTGTCCTGGTTTCGGGGGACTGCGGAGTCGATGTACTGTCTGCACCTGCTGCCCTGGTGGTAAATCCTTTGACTGCAATCACTGCACAACCGGTTGGTCTCACTGAATGCGAGGGAAACAATGTTACCTTCACAGTAGCAGCCGACGGAGCAGCACTTCTATACCAATGGCGCAAAAATGGCACTGACATACCGGGAGCCAACAACAATACCTATACAATCACCGGTATCACTACTGCCGATGAAGGCAATTATTCCGTTGTGGTTAGTGGTTCTTGCGGAACTGAAACTTCTGTGAATGCCGTACTTACAGTTAACAATACTCCGGTTGTGACCACCCAACCGGTGGGAATTACAGAATGTCCGGGACAGAGTGTCACATTCACAGTGGCAGCAAGCGGACTTGATTTGACCTACCTGTGGCGTAAAGATGGTATTCCGTTATCACCCGCTGTGACCACAGCTTCGCTTACACTCAGCAACATTGTTGCAGGAGATGCAGGCAGCTACGATGTAGTGATCACAAATCCCTGCGGAAGCATCCCCAGTAATGCCGCCATCCTTACTGTTGCTGAAAATCCGGTTGTTACAACTCATCCTGACGATCAGGACCTGTGTGAGGGAGGAGACGTTTCGTTTACCGTCGCAGCTACAGGCACCGGTATCAGCTACCAGTGGCGGAAAGACGGTGAAAATCTTGCCGGAGAAACCGGAACTACCCTCAACCTTACAGCGGTTAAACTGGCCGATGCAGGCAATTATGACGTGCTGATCAGCGGCCTGTGCGGTAACATTACCAGTAACCCGGCCGTACTCATCGTATATCCTGCCACACGGGCCAACATTATTGATTCAGATACCATTGTTTGTAAGGAAAGCAACGTGGAACTGAATGTTGCAGCCACGGGATATGGCAGTCTTACCTACCAGTGGCAACGGTGGTATTACGGTTCATGGATCGACATGGTCGATGATGCACGCATTTCCGGCACTACCACGCCTGATCTGAACCTCAACGTAGTTGACATACCCGATTCAGGACTGTACCGGGTTATGGTTCAGGGAGGTTGCGGAGCTGCCTATTCTGATACCGTCAGACTTGATATAAACAGCCTGATTGCCACCATCGGAACCCCTGCACCCTTTTTAATCAATTCTTTAACCACCTTTATCGAAGTAGGAGTGATCATCGAAGATCACTTCCTGAAACATGATCTCGGTTTTTCACTTATTGCTCCCGATGGCACCGAAGTGATACTGAAAGCTCCGGATGATTTCTGTGTTCCTAACCATCCCGTGGATGTTGATGTGAAGTTCAACACCGATGCAGATCCTTTGGATATTATTGATTATTGTGTTCCTACAAATACCATTACCGGAACATATGCAGCCACAGGCAAATGGAACCTGCTGGACGGTATGGATCCGTCAAATGGCGCATGGCAGGTACGTGTTTACGATGCAGAAAATGCCAATGGTGATGTTATCGACGGTGTTATCACCTCAGCAACGCTTACCTTTATAGACCTCGACAACAACGGAGATACCGCCGTGGTAAGCTATAATTCGGGGTCCATGTCAACCAGCATCCTGAACCCGATCAGCGGCGAGCTCAGACCTACTTCATACGTAGTGCCGATCCGCCTGATGACCACCTGTTTCAATTCAGAAGATGCCCATGCTGTTGTAACCGTTCAGGGCGGCATAGCTCCTTACACCTATGAATGGACAGGTCCGACTTCTGTTCCTGACCAGGACGATGTGATGCTGGGTAAAGGAACCTACTCGGTTCTGGTTACCGATGCATTGGGATGTACCTCCATTGCCACAGTTGAAGTTTCGTCACCTCCTGACATTGTTTTTGATGATGTGGTGCATACAGATACGATCGTTTGTCATGGTTCACCCGACGGCATCATCCGGAGCAAAGCCTCTGGTGGTGCAGGTTCGTTCACCTACACGCTGCTCCCCGGCAACTTGCCTTCGGCAGTAGCTGATTCAGGGGTGTTCTACGGACTTACAGCCGGTATTTACACCATCAGGGCAACCGACATCAACGGATGTGTGCTTGATAGCGTTATTCAGATATTTGAACATGCAGAACTTACCGTTCAAATTGATTTGGTACAGGTTACCGCTCCCGGAACCGGCAGCATCACACTGACTGCTTCGGGCGGAAAGCCACCCTACAGGTACTCCATTGACAACGGCGCCACCCTGCAGAAGAGCGGTTTCTTCCCGGGATTGGATGCCGGATTGTACCAGGTATATGTTGTGGATACCCTCGGATGTACCTATACCGAAACAGTGAACCTGAGTATTGAACTGCTGGATGTGACGGTTACTAAAGATGATGTAACCTGCGGCGGTTATGCCGATGGCAGCTTCCTGCTGGTAATGAATGATGGAGTTGCTCCCTATACACTCACAGGCAGTTTCACACAGACCACCAATGACATGTTCTTCTCATTCACCGGCCTGGAGATCGGATCATATGACATAAGAATTGAGGACAGCGAAGGCAGGGTGTTCATTGAAACCATTGAAATAAACGGTCCCGCCCCCATTGTTGCCCTTGAGACCATCAGCGATGCCACCTGTTCGTCAGGCAGCAAGGATGGCGCTATTAAACTTGAAGTCAGCGGCGGAGCGAGCTCAGTATATACATATGAATGGTCAAACGGTGCCGCCACCAAAGATCTTTTGAGTATTGACGCCGGCGACTACCATGTGTCCATCACCGATGAAACATCGTGCGTTGCTGAATTTGATTATGTTGTTGGCGCAACCACCTTTGTCCATGTAGATGCCGGAGATGATGCCACAATTTGTTCGGCAACTGAATACCAGCTGGAAGGAGAAGCACTGACACCGGACTATGACAACCTGTTATGGACACCCGGGAATTTACTGAATGATCCTGCCGTTATTGATCCCATTGCCAGCATCACGCGATCAACCAAGTTCTATTTAACCCTATCCAAAAATGGCTGTTCTCATACCGATTCAGTCACAGTAAGTATTTATGAACCTGTTGATTTTGGAATATACCGCGTTGAAAACGGTGTCGGTGTTGACCTGATGGACTCAGTAGTATATATTGGCGAGGGAGAATCGGTAAGTATGTTTGCCGGCAATATGGAAAATCTGGGCATTGCCGGGGTTCAATGGATTCCTGAAACATACCTGGATAATCCATCCCTGTCATTGGTAACCGCAACGCCTCCGGAAGATATCAAGTATATTGCCAGGGGAACCACTGATGAGGGTTGCCGGGAATATGACACCGTACGTATCATACTCAGAAGGCCAATCAAAATCTATACAGGCTTCAGTCCGAATGAAGACGGAGTGAACGATACCTGGGAGATTGAGAATGCCGAGGGTTACGGCGAACTTATCCGGGTGCGGGTATACAACCGCTGGGGTGAGCCGGTATTTGAATCGAAGGGCTACGGCGGCTCTCAGGAATGGGATGGAACACGGAACGGAAGACCGATGCCAGTTGGCTCGTACTACTATATCATTGATGTCAAAGACGGCAAGTCAGATCCCTATACCGGAACAGTAACCATTTTAAGATAATACGATGAAACGGGCATCTCTAAACCAAACCATATACTCGCATGAAGATGCACACATGCGCGTTCCATTCGGAAACACTCAAATGAAACAACGAATGAAAAAGTTCACCTGCCTGGTATTGCTGGGCCTCAGCATGGGATACCTTTCCCTGGCGCAGCAGAATCCGCTGACAACCATGTTCATGACCAACCCTTTTGTGTTGAATCCTGCCCTGGCCGGAACCAACAATTACTTCCAGGTAACCTCTACCAACAGGTTTCAGTGGGTTGGCTTTTCAGATGCACCCATCACCAATTCGCTGAGTCTCTATGGCCCGCTTGTGAACCACCCCATGGGCTGGGGTGCCACCATCAGTTACGATGTGGCAGGTTCTACGAGCATGGGGTCGATCCTGGGATCGTATGCCTACCATTACAATATCAATGAGGATATGAACATTTCGGCAGGGCTGAATGTAGGGGTCATGCAGTACAAAATAGACCTTTCTAAAATTGAAATGCCTGATGAAGCTGATCCTACCTTGAACAACAAGGAGAATTATTACATTCCCGACGCCAACATCGGCTTCTATTTTTACTCATCGACCTATCATGCCGGGTTGGTGGTCACCCATGTGCTCAACAACAAAATACCCATCAGCAACGACCCGTCGGGAAAAGGCAGGCTCAAGAGTCACTTTTACCTTACGGGAGGATATAAATACTATTACAACCGTGAATGGGCTTTTGAACCGAGTGTGATCCTTAAAAAAGTATGGCCGGCACCTTTCCAGCTCGACTTCAATGTGAGGGCCTGGTATAAGAACATGATGTGGGCCGGGCTGTCGTACCGCACGCAGGAAGCCATATCCATCATGCTGGGTTATGTGCATGAACGCAAAATTTACATCGGGTATTCCTATGACCTGGTGCTCAATCCGCTGGGTGCCCACAATTTCGGATCGCACGAGATCATGCTGGGTTACCGGTTTAACGATATCAAAGATTGATGACAAAACATTTACCCTTAAACCTTGCCAAAGCAGCATGCATCATCACGGTGATCATGCTGCTTTTTAACTGTCACGGTTTTCGGAACAGAGACCAGATCCCGGAAAAAGTTCTGGTGGAATTCCTGACCGATCTGCACCTGGCCAACGCCATTGTTGCGGAGCGAAGAAGCATTGAACTCGGCTACAAACTCGATTCGGCATCGTTGTATGGAGCGCTGTTTGGGAAATACGGATTTACCAAAGCACAGTTTGATTCATCGATGCTGTACTACAGCAACAACCCCGAAAAACTGAAGAAGCTGATGAACCAGGTAACGGCCAGACTTGAGGTGCTGGAGAATGCAGCAGTTGCTGAAGAAGAACTTTTGAAAAAGGGCGAAATGGAAATCATATGGAGTGATTCAACAGATCGCAAGCCCGAACAGGGGATCATGGACAGGCTTGATGTGGAGATTCCCATCAGCCAGGCCGGTATGTATATGGCAAGTGTTACCGTAAGGCTCTTCCCCGATGATCTGTCCGTGAATCCGAGAATGACGCTTTATTTTTACCGCGACGACAGTACCACTGACGGCAGGCGAATCTACTTTGACGAGGTTTATTATGGTTCCCAGGGAGGGGAATTAATCACTTACACAACCACCAGTATGCTTACCGATTCCACTTACCGGCGCATCAGGGGCTCGCTGGCCCACTTTACCAATGAGGATACGCTATTCAACAGGAATATCATCATTTCCGACTTCACTGTAACTTTGAAAAAGATGGGGTTCAAAGGCGATGCCACGGTGCAGTAGCCTAAAGTCTTGATCAGGCAAGAAAAAGAGAAAAATATCTAAAAAGTGGTTGTGGAAAAGAATTTTTAAAGCTTAATTTGCAGCAACATTTCCGGCCCTATAGTTCAATGGATAGAACGGAGGTTTCCTAAACCTTAAATCCAGGTTCGATTCCTGGTGGGGCTACTGATTTATTATCCTGCTCTTTCGGATGTTTCATCATCCCTGCAAATTTCTATTTAATCCCTTTCAATACCCTATAGTTCAATGGATACCTGCCTGCCGGCAGGCAGGGAACGGAGGTTTCCTAAATCCAAAAGTTATGGAAATATTCTATGTTTACGCTCTTCAAAGCCAGGTCGATTTTAGAATATATGTGGGCTTTACCAAAGACCTTAAGAATAGAATTTGTGAGCACAATAACGGCAGAACCAAATCAACAAAGGGGTATAGACCTTGGGTTTTAATATACCATGAAATTGCTTATAGTCGTGAGCAGGCAAGAAAAAGAGAAAAATATCTAAAAAGTGGTTGTGGAAAAGAATTTTTAAAGCTTAATTTGCAGCAACATTTCCGGCCCTATAGTTCAATGGATAGAACGGAGGTTTCCTAAACCTTAAATCCAGGTTCGATTCCTGGTGGGGCTACCAGCAAAACACCTTGTAAACGCACAATAAAACACCCTTCAAGCGGTCACAAACCCTTGAAGGGTGTTTTTTTTGCAATCACTTGGAGGTTACCTTTTAATTTCGTAATTTTTAATGTTTTAGAATTTTCCTGTACTGCTCTGCAGATCTGTTCCTCTAATGATTCTCAAAACTCATTGTGATGACAGATAACGGAAATCATTCGGGACCTGCCGGTAAACTGGCAGACTTTTTTACCGACCTGGGCA
Source organism: uncultured Bacteroidales bacterium (assembly GCA_964449015.1). Lineage (GTDB taxonomy): Bacteria > Bacteroidota > Bacteroidia > Bacteroidales > UBA10428 > UBA5072. Next base: position 4,992 of record CAYVBH010000108.1, on the reverse strand, counting down.
ACCTGACCGGTTTTGCTGCTGATGTGATCAGAAAGTCAGTGAAAAAAAAACCGGAATACCGGGAATTCCTGCGTCAGTGTTACCTTGCCGGTTATCGTTCCCTGCCCCTGGTGGGAATTACTGCCTTCATCATGGGACTTGTGCTCACGCTGCAGATGCGGCCGGTTATGGCCGACCTGGGTGCGGAAGCCTGGCTCCCGGGTATGGTGATTGTGGCCATTGTGCGTGAAATAGGTCCGGTTATCACCTCGCTCATATTTGCCGGTCGTGTGGCCTCGGGTTTCGGGGCAGAACTGAGTTCCATGCGGGTTACCGAACAAATTGATGCCATGGATGTGTCGGGTATTGACCCTTTCAAATACCTGGTGGTGACCCGGGTGCTGGCGTCAACCCTGATGGTGCCCATATTGGTTGTTTATTCCGACGCCATATCTTTTCTGGGTTCTTTTCTGGGGGTGAACATTCAGAGTGCCGTATCGTTCCCGCTCTTTCTCAGGGATGCCTTTGACTCGCTTCACTTCTACGACATTGTGCCCGCTACCGTTAAAACCTTTTTTTTCGGTTTTGCCATCGGAATCATCTCGTGTTATAAAGGATATTATACCAATAAGGGAACCGCAGGGGTGGGATTCGCTGCCAACTCATCGGTAGTGGCCTCTTCTCTTGCTGTGTTTGTAATTGACCTGTTGGTGGTACAAATAACGGAACTGATATTGTAATGGAACAGGAAAGCCATACATGCGAAATCCGGGCGGAGCACCTGTGCAAATCATTCAATGGTGAACCGGTACTGCAGGATATCAGCTTCTCCCTGGCGCCTGGTGAAAATCTGATCATCCTGGGTAAATCGGGTGCCGGGAAGTCGGTATTGCTCAAGTGCATCACCGGATTGCTGGAACCTGACAGCGGCAGCATTGAGCTATTCAGTCAGCCCCTCAAGGAACTGGAAGAAGACAGTCTGAATGCGCTGAAGAAACGAATAGGCTTTGTTTTCCAGGGATCGGCACTGTATGATTCCATGTCGCTCAAAGAAAACCTGATGTTTCATCTCGACAGGTCGGCTTTGGGTCTTACTGCAAAAGAAAAGGATGCCCGTGTAAAAGAAATCCTCGATAAGGTGGGACTTCTGGATGCTATTGATAAAATGCCGGCAGAATTATCGGGAGGAATGCGCAAGCGGGCAGGACTTGCCCGTGCGCTGGTGCTCAGGCCCGGGATAATTCTTTACGATGAACCTACAACAGGCCTTGATCCGGCCACCTCGCATGAAATCAGTGAGCTGATCCTGCGGATACAGAAAATTTACCAGACCTCGTCTGTTATTGTGACACACGACATGAGTTGCGCCCGGCTCACTTCAAACCGGATGCTGATTCTTGAAAAAGGATCTTTTATAGCGGAGGGTACTTTCCCCCAATTAAAAGAAAACCATAGCCCAGCTGTTCAGGATTTTTTTATAACCTAACCTGTTTGAATATGCCTGCCAAAACAAAACACCGGATGATATTGGGTATGTTCGTATTCCTGGGAATCGTTATTTTCTCAGTAGCAATATACCTGATCGGTACCAAACAGAATCTTTTCACCTCCAATGTGAAAATCGTTGCCGTGTTCACCGATGTATTCGGGCTCACCGTGGGCAATAATGTCAGGTTTTGCGGTATTGATGTGGGCACGGTAAGTGACGTCAAAATTCTTTCTGAAAAAAATGTCAAGGTGGAGCTTTCAATCAAAACAGATGCCATCCCTTACATTCATAAAAACTCCATTGCTACTATCGGCAGTGAAGGACTGATGGGCAACAAAACGATCATCATCATTCCCGGCACATTGGAAGAGCGGTCGCTTCAGGGGGGCGATACACTGCGGACCTCCCAACCGGTGAATGTTGATGAAGTGCTTTCGGAAATAAAAGTATCAACACAGAATATTGCCGTGGTTTCAGAAAATCTGATCAATATTACCCGGCGTATCCGGAACGGGGAAGGCGTATTTGGCAAACTGTTCACCGATTCAGAATTAACTGCGAATATTGATAAAGTAAGCCAGAATGCGAGCATGATCACAAAAAACCTGAATGAAATAGCGACCCGGGTTAAAGACGGAGAAGGAATTCTTGGGAAACTCCTTGCTGATACGGTATTTTCAGGTGAACTCAGCAAAACCAGCAACAATTTTATTGAAATTTCGGAAAACCTGGAAGGTATCACCGACAAGATCAACCGGGGAGAAGGCGTCTTCGGCAGGTTGTTTACAGATACTTCGCTGACGCATAATATTTACGTTACCAGCCGGAATCTGCAAGCATCAACTGAAGACCTCCAGGTTGTTTCGAGAAATTTGCTTGAGATAACCGAAAAGATCAATTCAGGTAGCGGCCTAATCAATAAACTGCTGACCGATTCGGCATTTGCCGGAAGCGTAGATACTACCTTCTCGCGGCTGAACAAAGGTATTGTAAGTGCTACAGAAGCATCGGAAGCCATAAAAAAAAGCCGGATGCTCCGGTTGTTTTCAAAGAAATCCGATCGGCGGAAATAACAAAGAGGCTGTGCAAAAAGTCATAAAAAAGAGCGTAGTCAGGAGACTACGCTCAGCATCCAGAGCTGACATTCAGCACAGTGCGCTAGGCGTAGTTTTAAACTACGCCTGATAAATTGATTTTTTACACAGACTCTTTTGTACGAATAACCAAAAAGCCAAATTTCCTATTTCCCCCCGGCCGGTTGATAGCACCGTACCCAGTCTACTTCAAGTTCAGCAGGGAGTACAGACCCATCCGCATCCTGGTATATTGACGAGTTGATGTTCAGGTACATGGGAACCTGCGGTACGCCTTGGGTTGAGCTGCAAACCGGAATTCCGTTGAGTTTCCATGTAAGTTTATCACGGGTCCATTCAAGTGAAAAGATGCAGTAATCAAAACCATATTTATTGCGGCTTACAGAGTCAGATTTTTTGTCGACTCCGCCTTTGGCATTGGGATTTCCCCAGAATGTGCCCACGGAGATTTTTTTCCCGGCCCTGGCCAAATCGAGATGAGGCAGCATCACGTCAGAAACCAGCCATATGGCATGATTCACAGGGAAGTTCCTGTTGAACCTGACCTTGGCTTCAAAAAGTCCGTATTGCTGACGGAAACTATTTCCGGTATTGATAATGGCGGAAGAATAATCAAATTCTTTCGGGAAAAAGCCAATGGCCGGGTTCCAGACCTTACCGTTGATTTTTTCCTTTTTGGTGCGTATTTTCAGCACACTACCCGAGAGTTCCACATTGCTGTCATCAGGGTAGAATTGCTTTTCACCCATATTCACATAACTGTCTTTCAGTAGCTTGTCGCCCCACAGGTACCTGGGCAGCCATTTTTTCCGATCTAGTTTTTTATCATCAAACTCATCAGAAAAAGTAAGATCCCAGCGTTTGATTTCTTCAAACTTCTTTGAACTCACGGTACTGAAATACCATTTGAACTTATCGGACTTTTTCATTTCGAGGTATTTCTGCTCCATCCGGTATTCTTCAGACATCTCCAGTTTCTTTTTTGCCGGCAGCAGCATGTAATCCTTTACTTTCTGAAAGGCCTCGGTTTTGATGAACTTTTCGAGTTCTTCGTAACCGGCAATTTTTTCGGATCCGATCAGCAGCGTGAAATTGACATAATCCTTGGATTTCTTGAAAGAAAAATAATCCTTGAATCTCTTGGAATCTTTCAGTGATTGATACTCCTGCAGCTTTTCATACTCTGGGGTATCTTTGAACTTTTTCCCCTGCCCCTTTTGATTGCGCAGGAAGTCGTCGGAATGAACCAGTTTTTCAAGAGTATGAAAATGTTTAACGTCCTGGGAGTTTTCAAGTTCCACAAAGTCTCTTAACTCAACAGAATCTTTAATCTTGTAATACCTCTGGATGTCTTTTTGTTTACGGAGACTCAGGTATTCCTTTTCTTTCCTGTATTCAGGCGTATCGGAGAACCGTTGCGCGAGAATACTCTTTTTCTTTCTTGAAAAATCAGAAGAAAGAACGGTTTTTTCAAGCTCTAGATAGTCGCTAAGTTCCTTTGATTGCGAGAAGGCTTTCAGTTCTTCGTATTCCTTTCTCAGAGAATCCTGTCTGGCCTCATATTCGGCCGTTTTCGGTACCCAACCGAAAAGTATTCTTAAGTTGGTCATTGGTTTGTTAGATTCTGTTTCTGAAAACTAAACTAAATTAACTGGTTAAGATTGTGTGTTGAAGCTACTTTTTGATAAATATACGAAAAAGTTATCACTGTGTTCCGTTGAACCATGTAAAGTATACGGAAAAAATAGCGAAGAGGTTGTTTGGTTTTGGGTTTTATTCACCAATAAGCAAAACAAATTTGGTGGTTGCTATTGATAACATGAACAATGCCGTATCATGAGACTTGTATGGTATATTTGTAAAAATGTGATATACAAGTCACTCTTCAATAGATCCGCCTGCTTCGAAGCAAACTGCTTATAATACAAATGAGTAATATTTTATTAACCAATTATTTGTCACTTTTGGCTGCAGCTGAACTAAGTGAAGCGATCTCACGAACGAAGTGAGAAAAAGTAGATGCTTACAAATCCAAATTACTAGCATTTTGTATTTATCACTATCTCGTAAGCATACGTCCGGGGCTTCGCCCCGAATCCCCACTTCATTCTTTGCCTTGATGCAAAGAACGAAGCAAGAAAAATCAAGACAAAACGAACCCCCTGCCAGTCCCGGCAAGCCCTCTGCGTTTTGTCTGGCCAACCCACGGTGCGTATAGGTTAGCAGTGCTAATTACTGAGCTCTGTTCAATCTTCCTTTCTTTGTAATAAAAATAGCACCTGCTTGGTTATCAATCATTGAGGTTAAGCAATTGTTGCAACGCTCTTGAAGTAGCACAATCCGCCTCTGAGAAAAGGCGTCAAGAAAATCAATTCACAGCAGGCCTGCCTGCTATTAGAAAGCTTATAAGAAAATATGTTTGAGGCCGGT
>CAYVBH010000107.1:0-11969 GCA_964449015.1 uncultured Bacteroidales bacterium | reverse complement strand
CGCCGCCATAGGTTTTTATCAGCATAACAGTATAATTAATTGCCTTATCTTCTATAACCTTACCTGAACGATTCCTGTCAAACCTTCAAATTAATCTACCCCATTCCATGATGCTTCCTCATCACATCCATGCCCGTCATGGTTAAAATCCCCATTCAGGTTTCACATACTAAATTACTTTATTTTCAGTTTCCAAGCTAAAATTTATCCATGAATGAGTTTATGAAATGAAATCAAACTGTTTCCCTGATTTAAAATGCCATCACCTTGTGATCATTTCAAAGTTGCATTTTATCATTGTTGATATAAATGAATTCGCATTATCTTTGCAAGGCTTAAGTTAATAAGCGCATTCGTTGATCTTTTTGAATTAATCCTATCTCCATACCAAAAAAGGTCTTTTTTCTCAATTTACAGCTGTACTGTTCTTGTTAATTGGCTTATTGTCAACCAATATTAAAACACAAGGAACTGCGTATAAAAAATGAATATCACATCACGTATTGAAATAATTCATCAGAAAAAGCAATTGTATATGACCAGGAACAAGTTGTTTTTATTGATATTTATATGTCTGATGACATTCATGAATACGGCCAGGTCGCAATCCATTAATTCTACTTTCGACCGGATTACCATTAAAGATGGCCTGTCGCAATCTACGGTCAACTGGATTACACAGGACAAGGATGGTTTTATGTGGTTTGCAACTTATGGAGGACTTAACAGATATGATGGCCATAACTTTACTATATTTCAGTATAATGAGAACGATAGTACAGGTTTGAGCAATAATACGATTGAAACGCTGCTGCAGGACAAAGAAGGCAATATCTGGGTAGTATTTAACGGGGCCAGCGGTTTGGACAGGTTCAATTCCGAAACCGGCAAGTTCCAGCACTTCAAACATGACCCCAATGATCCGAACAGTCTGAGCAGTAATACAGTATCACAAGTTATTCAGGACAGAGCCGGGGATATTTGGGTATGTACCAACAATGGAATCAACCAGGTTGTATACAGGAAAGATAAAGATGGCACCAAAATCATATTTAACCGATACATGAATCCTCCGGGAGATAATGCTTTCACAAGGTGTTTAGAAGATTCAAAAGGCAATCTTTTGCTATTCTCCAATACACTCTGTTATTTCGACCGGCAGAAGAAGACTTATATAACCACCACCATACCCGTCTCTTCATCTGATCCTATTGCTGTCGCGGAGGACAAAAAAGGAAACGTCTACGTCTCCTCCATCACATCCGGCTTAACCAAGTTGGAATGGGACAACAGTAGTCGCGCCTATGTTTTGGGAGACAATTCCGGCATTAATCCGGCTCCAAATAACAGAAATTGTGTTGCAGTTGATGACCAGGGGTTTATTTGGATCGGATCCGAAGGCAAGGGACTATTCCGTTACAATCCTGAAACAGGCCATATGATCAATTTCATTCCGGATAAACTAGATTCCCGGTCGATCAGTGACATTAATATTTACTCGCTTTTTGTTGACCGTTCGGGTGTACTTTGGATCGGCACATACAGCCAGGGGCTTTGCAAGTACGATCTGTACAGGAAGAACTTTGTACTCTTCAAATCGATACCGGGTAATGTGAATTCCATGAGTGGCAATGTTATTTCGGGTATTACCAGCAATAATTCCAATGAATTGTGGGTTGGCAGCCGGGATGAAGGCGGGGTCAACCGTTTCATTTTCAATGGCAGTGAAGAGCCAACTGTCATCCATTACATGAATGATCCCAAAGACAACAATACCATTGCCAGCAACAGCTCGTTATGCCTGCTTCAAAGAAAAAACGGAGAAGTCTGGATTGGCTCACAGGGCACTATTTCAAGGATGGAGCCTGAAGAGCCCGGTTCTGGCAGGCGACCTTTGGTCAAACGATATGCCATGCAAGGCTGGACCTTTGAAATGTTCGAAGACAGCAGGGGAACCCTCTGGGGTGGCACATGGGGCGGAGGTCTTTGGAGGTATAATGAAACTTCGGATGACTTTACCTATTTTGCTAACGATCCTAAAAATCCATCCAGCGTATGCGACAATATCATTTGGGCCCTGGGTGAAGATAACCAGGGAAATCTTTGGGTGGGGGGACATGGCAATGGATTAAGCATTCTGCCGGCCTCACAAAAAGATGAAACAAATCCGAAGTTCATCAACTACAGTCATCAAAAAGGTGATCCTGAAAGCCTGAGTAGCAATACGATCAATGTGTTTTGTCAGGACAAGGAAGGCACTATTTGGATCGGCACCAATGAAGGATTGTGCAAGGTAACAGACACTGAACAATCGTTGAAAAAACTGTCGAAAAGCAGCCTCAGGTTTGCTTCTTATTACAGGAAAGACGGATTGCCCAGCGACGCGGTCGTAGGTCTAGTAGAAGGTAATGACGGATACCTGTGGATGAGTACTACAATGGGTATTTCCAAGTTTGACAGAACCAATTTAAGCTTTGTCAATTTCGATGAGGGAGATGGTCTGCAAAGCAATGAATTCTGGCATTATGCATATTATATGAATCCCGAAGGAAGAATATTCTTTGGAGGTGCCAACGGATTTAATGCATTTAACCCAAAAGATATCAAACCAAATGCTTTTCTGCCCCAGGTTGTTTTGACTGATCTGAAACTATTCAATAAGTCGGTTCAAGTGGGCGAAAAGATCAACAAGCAAATCATCCTCAATAAACCTATTCACAAAACACAGAAAATTATTCTCTCACATAAGAACAACGCATTTACCATTGAATTTGCAGCCCTTCATTATACCCAGCCCTCAAAGAATAAGCATTCCTATATTCTTGAGGGATTCGACAAAAAGTGGAACAATGTGGGCAATCAGCGTTCAGCAACTTATACCAACCTAAGTGCCGGAAAATATAAATTCAGGGTTAAGGGCACCAACAATGATGGTGTATGGAGCAAAAACGAAGCCACCCTGATCATCAGAGTCAAACCTCCCTGGAGGAGAACCTGGTGGTTTATTATTCTGATGGTGGGATCGATTTCCTATCTGGGCTTTAAATACTTACAAAATCGCATTAATGCTGAGAAACGCGATAAACAAATACTCCAGGCCAAGATTGAAGAAGGAGAGCGTGAGCTGAAACGGCAGCAGGATGAAATTGAGCTACATAAAACTGAAATCCTGGAAAAAGAAAGGGCTGCCATGGAGACCAACTGGTATAATAAAGGGATGACCATGATTATGGACATCATCAGCAAAAACAGTCGCGATCTGAATATTATGGCAACTCAGTTTATCAACGTACTAGTGGATTACCTGGAGGTTAACGTAGGTGCTTTTTACATTCTCAACAAACCAGAAAGTGAAGCCCCTCACTTTGAAATGATTGGAAGTTTTGCCATGAGTGAGTTCCGATCTAAAATGTCCATTCCTGTTGATGAAGGTTATCTGGGTGTTTGCTATAAAGAAAAACAGAAACTCCTTATTGATAATCTGCCAAAGGGATACATTGAATTCAAATCGGGACTGGGTAATACCAGCCTGAAAAACCTGATCCTCATTCCCATATTGCTTGACAACGAGCTTAAGGGTATCATTGAATTGGCTGCTTTTGAAATGCTGCCGGAATACAAAATCAACCTGCTTGACAAACTTGCTGACAACCTGGCCTCTTCCATTGAGATCGTTCAAATGAACAGTCGTATGAAGAAAGTTGTTGATCAACTCCACGAACACATGGAAGAAATGGACCTCCAGAAAGAGGAGATGATGCAGAACATCGAGGAAATGAATGCAACGCATGAAGAAAGTCAAAGGATCAGGGAGACCCACGCTGAAATGGAATCAAAGCTGGCAGAACAGGATGAGATCATCAGAAAAGATGAAGAGGAGTTAAGAGTCCTCAGGGAAAAATACAACGAACTGCTTGAAAAATTCAACAAAAAAAAGTAGGGTAATTTAAAAAACTAAAGTATTATTTCTTTTTACTCTTCCTGATATTTTCGTGACGCAACCTGCGACTTTCCTCATTCCGGATCCACTCGCATCCGCACTGGTGAATATCAAAGGATTCACTGCAACTCAGTTTCAGATTGATTCCGGCTCTTAGGTTTATGTTTTTCACATTGAAAGGAAAAACAAATCCCAGCACATTATCACTAACCAGGTATAATTGCAGCGGCCTTCTTCCATAAGCAACCCCAAGTCCCAGATTGGTAATGCTGTTGTTCATATACGACCAGCTGATGCTGGTTCTGAGTCTCTTATCTGCCCTCGTGAGCAATGAGATTGTGGCTCCTGTTTGCAGTTTTGCAGGAAGCAATCTGTTATATAACAGAAAGTTCAGATCAAAACGGTTGTTGAGTTTGTAAGCTGCCCCAAGATAGATCCTCGGATCCAGAAACTGCAGATATGGATTGGCTGTGACCTCCTCGTTCATATTTTGGTTTAACTCATCAAAAAAGTCTTCCAGATAATCTTCATCTGCTGATGCGTCTCCCAATGGACCATTATATATATATGTTCCCCCAATCCTATAATTTGAGAGGTTGCTGCGGTAATATATCAAACCCAAGTCAAGTAAACTACCTGATAAAACCAGTCTGTCATTGTATCTGTATATATATCCTACATCCAAAGCAAGTCCCGGATTTCTGAAATTCATCAGATGTTTCCATAGAGGAGCATCATACACCTCCTGGAATCTGTATGTGCCGGGGGATTCTTCTCTGAGCGCAACAGGCAGTGAGCTGTTGAATCCACCGTCAAAGTTTAAAGTCAGATCACGCGTGTTGTTTTCTACATAAATGTTAAAGGCACTGTTGCCGGTATTCAGGTTGAATTCACCGAACAGAATCTTCAGCTTAAGCCCCAGAGTCAGGTCATCTGAGCGTTTCCGTGCAATTCCAAACGCAAATTCCCGGTAATGATTCATCATCAGGCGGGTTCCCTGAATTCCTATTGAACTGCCTTCAAATTCGCCGCTTCCACGAAGTACAAATGCAATCAAGTCAGATGTATAAAGACATGCTGAATTGTTCTTTTCGGTTATTGTAAAGGAATAATAATCCTTGTTGCGTCTGACGCCCAGCGCAAACAAGGTCGAATGAAACTCTCCCAGCAGGTAGTTATGGTTGGCAAGTTTTTCGGTATTGAAATTGCTTTTTCTTTGTATAGAGCCATCGGAATATAAAGTGAACATGCTTCCCGGGGTAAATCCGCTATTCGCAATATTCAGGTGAGAAGAAGAAATGACCGGCAGTCCGATGAAAACACCACAATCAAGCTGTACGGCAGGATTTACAAAATTCGCTTCAGGAATTGAATGCATAAAAAATAATGTATTGTTCTGCTGTGCTTCCAGATGAAGTTGCGCCACCACGAACCATACAGTTATCAGAAATAGCCTGAAAGCTGTTCTTGCGAAAAATCCATTTATCATATATTGTTGTTTCAGGCTATGAGTCGGCATATCGTTCTATTCCTGTCGTTTTGAATCCTAAATTACCGATTCAATATAATGTATCAGCGCATGAATTACTTTAATATGCACCTCCTGTGTTCTGTCGGAGAACTTGCTGAATGGCGCCCTGATTTCCACATCGCAAATGCCAGCCAATTTGCCGCCATCTTTCCCCGTCAATCCCACAACTTTCATACCCTTCAATCGTGCTGCCTGAGCTGCCATCAAAACATTCGGAGAATTTCCGCTGGTACTGATGGCCAACAGCACATCACCCTGTTGACCAATTGCTTCAACGTACCTTGAAAAAACATGATCAAATCCATAGTCATTGCCTGAACATGTAATATGCGACGGATCGGAAATAGACAGGGCAGCAAGAGCTTTTCGCTGACTGCGGTACAATCCTGACAATTCCTCGGCAAAATGCATGGCATCACACATGGATCCTCCATTACCACATGAAATCAATTTGTTACCTTCAATCAATGCCTGTACCATGAGGGCTCCTGCCTTTTCAATACAGATGAGATTTTTGTCATCGGAAATGAATCTTTCCAATATATCTCTGGCTTCCTGAAATTCCTTTTTGATCATGCTATTTTTTTCCATATTGACAAATCTGAATGTTCTTTTTATCAAACAGTATATGCCACAAAAAGACAGGGCATACAGTGTCCCTATGATAGATTTTCGTTTTCTCCTTCCTCATCCTGATCATTTTCCAGTTCAGGAATTTCAGGCAACATACCGGCTGTTTCGGCCAGCGGAAGCGACTCCACATCGCGCAACCGGCGTTGAATGGCCTTAGTTCTTTTTCCCACCAGCTCATCCAACTGGTTCGACGCCGTATGCAGGTTTTTCTGTGCTTTTTCCAACATGCCGCCAAACTTACCAAACTCGGTTTTTATGGCCCCCAGAACCTTCCACACTTCACTACTGCGCTTCTGAATGGCAAGTGTTTTAAAACCCATCTGAAGGCTGTTTAAAATAGCAGCCAGTGTAGTCGGTCCGGTTATCATGATCCGGTATTCCCTTTGAAGCTGTTCCATCAGGTCGGTGCGCCGGATCACTTCGGCGTACAATCCTTCAAACGGCAAAAACATGATTCCAAACTCAGTAGTTCCCGGTGGATCGATATACTTTTCCTGAATGTCGCGTGCCATTTTACGTATTACGTTATCAAGATTTTTGGTCGCAACCTCTATAGCCTCCTGGTCGCCACTTTCATAGGCATCTGTGAGATGATGATAGGCATCTTGCGGAAACTTTGCGTCTATAGGCAGATAGACCACGCCCATATCCTCATCTTTTCCAGGCAGTTTGATAGCAAACTCAACTACTTCTGTGGAACCTTTCTTTGTTTTCACGTTGGCATCGTATTGATCAGGGGCCAGAACCTGCTCAAGCAACATTTCGAGCCTTACCTCACCCACTCCGCCGCGCATTTTCACATTGCTCAGCACCTTCTTCAGGCCTCCCACATCCTGGGCCAGTGTATGCATTTCACCTAAACCCTTCTGAACATTTTCAAGCTGGCGACTTACCAGTTCAAACGACTGTCCGATTCGTTCGTTCAGAGTTTTCTGCAATTTCTCCTCCACCGTCTCACGCATTTGTTCCAGTTTCTTTGCTGTATCCTGAATCAGTTCATTCTGTTTGATCTCCAACGCGCCGAACTTTTCCTTCTGCAACACATTGAACGATTCCACATTCCGGTCGAAAGCAACCTGAAAATCTTTCATGCTTCGTGTGAGTTCCTCACGGTTTGAATCGGTTATACTCTTGAGCTGATCGAGTTGCGTCTTTGAAATGGCATTCAGCACCTCAAGCAATGAATTCTGAAAAGAGCCCAACGTGGTTGTAAGTTCCTGCCTGTTTACCCGAACTTCTTCTTTGACGGCGGACTCAATTCTGGCATTGTTTTTTTCAACCTGATCAAAACGGTCCACCAATTCCGGATTCACACGCCAGGGTTTGAAGAACAACTGGACGACAAGAATAACTCCAGCCAATACAACGGCAGCAATGCTCAGATAAAGTTCCATTTATAAAATTATTCACAACCCGACGGTTGCTTTTAAGCCTTTAAAGATAGCAATAAATTATGAGCATGAATATCTGTCAAAACAAGTGATTTGTAGCCCGATTCCTTGTGCATCAAGCATTTCCCAGAAACATTCTTGGATTATCATATGACAGGGTCCTGAATTCCTTTTCCCCAAGATAACCCCGAAGATCAATGCCAAAGCACCGCTCCGTGGTTTTCGTTTCCACCATATAATAATCCGAACCAAATAAAATCTGCTCGTTGATTTTGGGATCACTCATTAATACCTTCAGTAACGGGAAAAATTCACGATTATTCAGTGTAAACGAAATATCTGCATAGAGATTCTTATGTTCCTCCATCAGATCTTTGATCAGCAGAAGCCAGCTGTCCTTATCCTCCGGATGGTCCAGGAACTGATGCCAGTAATGCTCCGAGCCAAAGTGTGCCAGGCATAACCTCAATTTCTTGTGCTTTTCCAGCACAAATTTATAATTCAGCGGATTGGCAAAATTAGAACACAGTCTTTTGCGATTGCATGTATCCAGATCGAGCGGAATTTTAGAACCGTTAAGCAGTGCTTTAATTTCCCAGGGCCATCCTTTGTTATGGGTTGGGTTAAATGGACTGCAATGCGCGATAACTGGAAGATCATTCTTTTCAGCATATTCATAAGCCGGTGTCAGACGCGGATCATAGGGAAAGTAGCCCACCGAAGGATATATTTTGATCCCACTGTAGCCCCATTCTTCAATGCATTTCCTGAGTATATCCATCATGTCAGTCCTTCGCGGATCCAGATGCACAAAAGGAAGGATAATATCAGGATAAGCCCGTTTCAGGTCTGCCAGCTCGCTGAGTTGTTCCATGTATGGCCTGGGCACTTTGCCGGCATTCATAAAAGCCATGTCCATTGCCAGAATAATGAATTTAGAATTCACCGGATAGAATTTCTGACACTCCTCAAAAATTTCTTTTTGCTCTTTGTAACGGCCAATTTTTACAAATCTTAAATACTTTCTGAACTGGTCATTGCTGGTAAGCGGGTTCAGCAGGTTCAGCAGAAAACCGATGGTCTGAAAACCCGGTGTAGTCGCAAGAAATCTGACTAGTCCCAATGGCAGATATTTACGCGCAATATCCTTTTCAGTAAAGGTATGGATATGACAATTGTATATCATAGGATGGTGTTTGGGTGTTTATTATAAAAGAAGAAAGCTATGAGCCATGAGTTATGAGCTGTGAGTTATGAGCTATGAGTCGTGAGTCGAGAGGTATAGGTAAAAGCAACGTAAAAAATATACGAAAACAGACTTGCATGAATATGTTCTATGACGATTCTTTTATATAACCAATCGAATATAAGGAAATTTTACCACACTGCATGCGATAGGCCATGTCATTACCTAATGATCCCCGTCTTATTACTTATGTTTGATAAAGATTCCGTATTTTTAGGCACTGAAAATATGCCTTTGCAATAAATTCATCACCCCGATCAATTATTCCGATCTATGTATTACCTGAAATGTGAACATTGCGGGCAATTGAACGAGATCAAATCAGAGTACCTGGTTTTTTGTGTCGGTTGCATGGCCGCGCTGGCCATCCTGGTGGCACAGCTGATGCTCGCCGATGATATTCTTTCCGGGTTAAGTAAATTGTTTCACTTTTAACATCCCATAACCATGCCCGCAATCAATTACCGCAAACTCAGGGAAAATGAAATCGACCTGATCATCAACAACCGGATTTCTTTTTTGTATGAACTGCAGGGAAAACCCACACCTGAAAAAGAATCAGCCCTGAGGAAAACCCTGGCTGAATACTTCACAAAAGCTTTGAACGACAATTCTTTCATAGGAATAATTGCAGAGAAGGGTGATCAGGTAATCGGGTCAGGGGGATTGGTGATCCAGGAAATACCGGGCCACTTTAAAATTCCAACCGGGAAACTTGGCTATATTCTCAATATTTTCACCATAGCGGAATACCGAAACCGGGGTGTCGCTTCGGGAATTGTGGACCTGCTTGTGGATGAAGCCAAAATACTTAGACTTGATAAAGTATACCTGCATGCATCAGCTGCCGGTATTGAAATTTACCGGAAAAAGGGATTTGTTGAACCGGATATGCCTGAGTTGGAGCTGAAGCTTTGATTTTTCACCAGATCAACGGTGATGTATTGAAGAACAGGTTAATTGGCAATATTGTGTGTGCTATCACGTTATTAGGTAAAAGAGTCATACTGAGCCGGTAGAGTCATACTGAGCCTGTCGAAGTATGACGTGAAGGAAAAAATTAGTTCACATTGTCGCTATTGCTGATTAAAAATAATCATTAACGTTATTCCAAATATGAAACACTTCTTTACCAAATCATTTCATGCGTTGCTGACCTCTATGGTAATTACTGCCGGTGCCGGGGCACAACCCATGACCGATTATACCGGCGCGGTGTTTCCGCCCAACCATGCCCTGAATACGCCCATTGACAACCTACCCGTACATCCCAATTCAAAAAACTTCATTTCAAGCATCGGTGAAAATACAGCCCTGCATCCCGATTTTGGCAATTACTGGGATGATGAAGGCACACTGCGCCAGATGGGCATTCCATACAATGTGGTGGGCGCCGGCCAGTCCCTGATTCCGATAACATTTGTCAGCTATCCCGAAGAAAGTGATCCGGGCCCCTGGCCAATTCCTAAGAATCCTTATATCGAAACCGTATTCGACTGGCGCGATACTGAAGGCGGTGACCGGCACATGCTCATTGTGGACAGCAGTACCCACATCCTGTACGAAACCGGCAATGTATACGGAAACTCCAATGGAACATCCTGGGAAGGCGGATGCGGTGCCATTTTCGACCTGAACTCTTACGACCTGCGGCCCCAGACGTGGACATCTGCTGATGCAGCCGGACTGCCGATATTTCCGCTACTCATCAGATACGACGAAGTGGAACGTGCCCTGGCATCGGGTGGTGAAATGCCTCACCCCATAAGGTTTACAGCCAACACCACGCAGCATGCTTATATCTGGCCGGCCCGGCACTATGCATCCAGCTCTACCGATCCGAACCGGCCACCTATGGGACTAAGGTTCAGACTCAAAGCCAATGTGGATATCTCAAAATTCACGCCCAGGATGCAGGTGATCCTGCGAACCATGAAAAAATACGGGCTCATCATGTCTGATAACGGCAGCAACTGGTACTTCCAGGGAACACATGACGACCGGTGGGACAATGAAGAAATCGATGCACTTAAAAGTCTTCACGGAAGAGACTTTGAAGTGGTAGATATCGGTGTATGGACAAAACGCTCAGGCTTTAACCCCAATTCAGCCCGGGTACCGCCGGCTTCTCCGACTTCCATCGATGAAACAACCGGTACCCAACCTGAATCAGACAAGCTTTTTAACAACTATCCCAACCCATTTCATACCTCAACTTCTATCGAATTTTACCTCCCGGCGACCGAAAAAATCTGCTTGAAGATTTTTGATTACACGGGAAGGGAGGTTATCGTTCTTTCCCATGAAATTCGGGCCGAAGGTTGGCAAACGGTTGAATGGCATGGTCTGGATGCATCTGCACAGTCGGTTGCCACAGGCGTCTATATCTGCCAGTTGCAGCATCAGGACGGGAGTACTGATTACCATAAAATAATACGGTTTTAAAGAAGTAAAACACCAGAGCCGAGGTCCCTCGTTGCAATGAATCTTAAAATTATTCCTGCATAGCACCATCCATCAAAATGTGCAAAAGATAGTAATAACTTCCGCTTGGGGTATTTTGTCCATCATAAGTCAATTATCTACATTTAGGGATTAAACCATGCCGCTATGTTAAACATCCCTGTTATCACCGTATCGGAAAAAACCCTGGCCATGGCCTTTGAAAAGGCCCTCATGGAATTGTACAAGCGAGGCACGCGTTTCAGAACGCAATATGACAAGCCGGGAGATCCTGAAAGTCTTGATTGCACGCTGAACCTCACCGTGGAAGAGCCCGAAAGCGAGCCCATGATCCACATGGCCTTCCCAGCTGGGATTGAACAACTCAAGGAGTATGTGCTCGAGCTGAAGGGACTGAAAGACCACTGGGTGAAAAACATGAATGATCCGGGTGATACGCGTTGGGAATATACTTATCATGGCCGGCTTGAAAGATACGGCACCTGGAAGGAAATGGGTGAGCAGGGTTCCGAGACGAAGGGCTCTTTTAACATCAACCAAATCGAGGGGGTCATCAATAAGCTATGCAAACAACCTTTTACCCGCCAGGCCCAGATGATCACCTGGATGCCCAATATCGATCTCGACTGTTTTGACCCGCCTTGTTTGCAATCTCTCTGGTACCGGATACTTGAAGATGAGGCAGGTGTTTACTGGCTGAACTGCAACATCCGCTTTCGCAGCAACGATGCGTGGGGCGCCAGTTTCATGAACATGTTCGGGTTT
>CAYVBH010000106.1:0-12007 GCA_964449015.1 uncultured Bacteroidales bacterium | reverse complement strand
CCCGATTGAGAAAAAACCCCTGTATCATTTTCATCCGGGGAAAAACATCCTGTCAATCGGAAGTGTGGGTTGCAATATGAAGTGCCGGTGCTGCCAGAACTGGCATATCTCCCAGGCGTCGGTTTCCGGGTACTCCTTTGGCAGGAAGGTCGAACCGGATGAATTGGTCAGAATGGCCCTGACCTATAAGGATAATATGGGCATTGCCTATACATACAATGAGCCCACTGTTTGGTACGAATACATGCTGGCTGTGGCCAGAATGGCTGCATCGCACAGGCTTAGAAATGTGATGGTGTCAAACGGTTATATCGGGCAGAAGCCGCTTGAAGAATTACTGGATTATATGGATGCCTTTAATATTGACTTGAAAGGTTTTAGCGAGGAATTTTACCGAAAGTTTACCGGGGCAAAACTTGAGCCTGTTTTGAGTACACTGAAACAGATCAGGAAGTCGGGCAGACATTTGGAGATCACCAACCTGGTCATACCCTCATTGAACGATAAGGCTGATTTGTTTGCGGATATGGCTGATTGGATTGCGGGCGAACTGGGACCCGATACTGTGTTACATTTGTCGCGTTACCATCCGGACTACCAACTTCATACAGAACCAACTCCTCCCATGAAACTTGAAGAATTCTATGAAATCGCTCATAAAAAGCTGGCCTTTGTGTATGTTGGGAATATCAGTATGGGTGATTTACAAAACACCTGCTGCAACAAATGCGGTGAATTACTGGTGATCAGGCAGGGATATCGGGTAACTGTGGCCGGACTCACGAAAACCGGAACCTGCGTCAAATGTGGAAACCAGGTAATGATTACATAGAAAACAGAGGAATTATGTAACAAATAGGTAGATTGATCGTCACATATAGTAAACCCATCTGAAATGTTTACCAATTATATAAAAACCGCACTGCGAAATATCTTTCGCCATAAGACTTATGTAATCATCAATATTTTGGGACTTGCTGTGGGATTTGCCTGCAGTCTGCTGATATTCCTGTTTGTGATTCATGAACTGAGCTTTGATAAGTTCAACGAAAAGTACGACCGGATATACCGGTTGTATTTAGTTGGCAAGTTTGGAGAGTCGGAGTTTAAGGGAGCTTGGACAGCCGCGCCAACTGCAAAAGCATTTGCAGATGAGTTCCCTGAGGTGGAAACCGCCGTACGCATGCAACAATGGGATGAATCGCTGATTCGAATCGGAGACCGGAAATTCACAGAATCCAAAATTGCTTTGGCTGATTCGGGCTTCTTTAATGTGTTCAGTCTGAAACTTCTTGAGGGTGACCCTGCCAAAGCATTATCGCAACCCAATGCTGTGGTGCTTACCAAAAGCCAGACTAACAAATATTTTGGTGATGAGGATGCCATGGGCCAACACTTAAGGATCGGGAATGACACCAACCTCTACACCATTACCGGAATTATGGAGGATGTACCTGAAAACAGCCATCTTGAGTTCAACATTCTGATCTCATTTTTAACGCACCCACGTGCACACGACGATTTCTGGCTTTCAAACAGTTTTGCCACCTATGTACTTTTACGGGAGAATACTTCTCTTGAATCGGTTGAAAGCAAGATCCCTCATATCATTGAAAAATATGTTGGTCCGCAGGTTCAGAAAGTGCTGGGAATGGACCTTCAGGCCTTTACTGATGCCGGCAATGAATATGGCATATTTATGCAACCGCTGTCGGACATTCACCTCAATCCTGCCATTGAAGCTGATGCCAAGCGGCCGAGCGACCGGAAGTACATTTATGTTTTTTCGGCAATTGCATTCATGATCCTTATTATCGCCGCCATTAACTATATGAATCTTTCTACAGCGCGATCTGCCAGAAGGTCCAGGGAAGTCGGACTCCGCAAGGTGGTGGGTTCTTCAAAAGGCATGCTTGTACGCCAGTTTATACTGGAATCGGTGCTGTTGACGCTAATTTCCACCGGAATAGCCATAGTGCTGGTGGAACTTTTGCTGCCCCTGTTCAACAACATGCTGCAAACCAACCTGAAGATCGGCTATTTTTCACGATGGTATGTGATACCCGGACTGCTGCTGCTGACACTGCTGGTCGGATTCCTGTCAGGAAGTTATCCCGCTTGGTTCCTGGCGTCCTTTGCACCGGTTAAGGTTCTCTATGGCAAACTCAAAGTGGGACTTTCCAATACAGTTGTTCGAAGCACTCTTGTTGTCTTCCAGTTTCTTTTCTCTATTGCTCTGATCCTGAGTTCTCTGGTTATATATAAACAAATCCGGTTCATGCTTGATAAGGATATGGGATTCGACAAGGAGCAACTCATGGTGATCAGAAGGGCCGATGCACTCACCAAAAAAATTCAACCGTTTAAAGATGAACTGAAGAAATTACCGGATGTGATCAACGTGGCCAATTCCACTGCTGTTCCGGGTTACCCAAACAACAATAACGGTTATCAGATCGAAGGAAGATCTGCCGAACAGACCTATCTGTTGAATGTTAACTGGATCGACTACGATTACCTGAACACCTATGAAATAAAACTGCTTGAAGGTAGGGAATTCAAACGAGATTTCCCGTCTGATTCTGTGGGGATGATCCTTAATGAAGAGGCTGTGCGCAGGTTCGGACTCAAGGATCCGTTCAATACGCGGTTTATTCAACCGGGAGCGACAGTAGAGCAACGGATTTATATGAACGTACTGGGAATTGTCAAAGATTTCCATTTTCAATCGCTCCAAAACGAAATCCTTCCGCATGTGTTTATCCTCAAACCCGAAAAATGGGATTGGGCAGGTTATCTGACCATCAGGGTGGGGAAGGATAACATGTCGAAAACCATCTCGCAGATTGAAAAGGTGTGGAATGAGTTTACCGGTAACGAACCATTTCAGTATTATTTTCTCGACCAGGAATTTGAGAAATTCTATAAGGAAGAAAAACGAACTGCGAAAATCGCACTGGCCTTTTCAGTCCTCTCCATTTTCATTGCCTGCCTGGGTTTATTCGGACTCACTTCTTTTGCCACTGAACAGCGGGCAAGGGAAATCAGCCTGCGAAAGGTGATGGGTTCATCTGAAGGCGGAATTATCCTGTTATTCACCCGGGAGGTATCGCTGCTGATTGCCATATCCACCCTGCCGGCCTGGTTCCTTTCCTATTTCTTCCTGAAGAAATGGCTGCAGAACTTTTCCTATCATATTGGCCTGGGACCCATGGAATTCATTGTTTCGGTTGTGATTGTGCTGGTAATCGCTCTAATCACGGTTAGTTACCGTACTTACCGGGCTGCCCATATGAATCCGGCTGAAGTGCTGAAGTATGAGTAGATATAAGAGCCAAGATGTAAGAGCCAAGATCCAAGATCTAAGATAGGGATGAGTAGCAGTGAGAGATGCAGTAAGTCGCACTTCGACCGACTCAGTGTGACGGCGCGTGTCATGCAGAGCCTGTCGAAGCATGACGAACAGCAGCGACAGTAATAGTAGCAGTAGCAAGGGCAGGGGCAGTAGCAATTTGTCACACTGAGCTAGTTGAAGTGTGATTGATTGAAAACAAAACTAACATCGAACATCGAACACCGATTTACGAAGTTCGAAGTTTAGGAAAACAAAAAACTCATAATATCACAGTATCCGGCATCCATTATCCAGCATCTCACAGCTCGTAGCTCGTAGCTCGTAGCTTACTACCTACCCCAACACTTCTTCGATCCTTGTCAGTTCCTCTTTGCTGAAAATCGGATTTTTCAAAGCATTTAGGTTGTTCCTGAGCTGATCCACCGAACTGGCACCGATCAGCACAGAGGTTACGCGTTTGTCTTTAAGCAGCCACATGATGGCCATCTGTGCCAGGGTCTGGTTCCGGGACAATGCTATGTCGTTGAGCTTGGCTATTTTATTGAGCTTATCCTGGGTGATGTCCTTTTGTTTTAAAAATCCATGCGCTTTCGAAGCCCGCGATCCTTCGGGAATACCCTGCAAATACCGGTCGGTCAGCAATCCCTGTGCCAGTGGTGAAAAAGCAATGAGTCCCATTCCTTCCTCCTCAACCGCATCCAGCAATCCGTTTTCAATCCAGCGTTCAAACATGGAATACTTAGGCTGGTGAATGAGGCAGGGAGTCCCAAGTGCTCTCAGTATTTTTGCTGCCATCCTGGTTTTATCGGCGGGATAATTGGAAATGCCGGCATAAAGTGCTTTGCCCTGTTTAACGGCCTGTGCAAGCGCTCCCATGGTTTCTTCCAGGGGTGTTTCCGGGTCAGGCCTGTGCGAATAAAAAACATCCACATAATCGAGCTTCAGTCGTCTAAGACTCTGGTCCAGGCTCGAAAGTAAGTACTTCCTGGATCCCCATTCGCCATAAGGGCCATCCCACATAGCATACCCGGCCTTGGTGGATATGATCATCTCATCGCGATATGGCCTGAAGTCCTTTTCAAGGATTATTCCGAAATTTTCTTCAGCTGAACCAGGAGGCGGACCGTAATTGTTGGCCAGGTCAAAATGGGTAATGCCCGAACTGAAAGCATGTCTGATCATGGACCGGCTGTTCTCAAGGATATCCAAACCTCCGAAATTGTGCCAGAGACCTAATGAAATGGCAGGAAGTTTAATGCCGCTTTTCCCGCACCTGTTGTACCGAATCTGCTCGTAGCGTGATGAATCAGGTTGGTATGTCATGTGGTTATTTTTTGCTAAAGTTAATATTTAATCTTTCTCACCATGCGCAGAAACGCCCTTAGATAAAAGTCAGAAACCAAAAATAGAGCACATTCTTTGGGTTATTAATTACTTTTAATATCTTTATTGAATTATTTCAGCACCTTATGGAACCATTAGACATCATAGGTACAAATGACACACCCCGGGTAATTTTTGATCCGGCTAATGATATATTTGAGATATCAGGGCGTTCGTTACCTGAAGATGTGGTTTCGTTCTATCAGCCGGTTCTCGACTGGCTCGATGATTACAAAACCCACCCTGTTAAGAAAACAGAATTCGTCTTTAAGTACATCTATTTCAACACAGCTACATCCAAGCTGGTTCAGGATATCCTGTTCAAACTTGAAAATCTGAATGAATCAGGTCATGAGGTAAATATTCTCTGGTATTATGAACAGGATGATGAAGATATGTACGACATAGGTATCGAGTTTAAGGAGAACATCAGCCTGCCCTTCGAAATCATTGCCTATTAAGAGTTTCAGCAAGTCAATCAAAATTTACATTCTTTCAGTAACTGCAATGCGGTTTCGCTGTTTTTTTCTTCCGTCAGATCAAAGGTATTGATTCTTTTTCCGTTGTAGGTAACTACCTGGTTGTCATAAATTGATCTTATTTTTGAATCATCAAACAGACGTTTCAGTTCACGACCGAAAATAAAATCTTCGGGTTTCTTAATCTTTTGCGTTGAATAATCTGAACAATAGCGCATCAATTCTACCAGTCCTTCCACAGGTCCTGCCGACAGGTGAAACCCGTTCTGGCTTGCAGAAACAGAAGGAAGCCCATATTGCTCCCTGTTAACTAGCAAATTATTACGCAGGCTGTCTGGCAAAGCTTCGGCCGGATTGGTTTTTCCGATAAAATTGTTTCTTGCAACTGCCCAGTCGAGATCTCCTGTCAATGTAAATGCTACTAATGAACGGCCTTCTTCCGTAAAATGCATCAACTGCCTGGGATGAAAGCCATTGATCAGGAATACCTGTTCTCCCTCTATCTGAACCTGTGCACAATAAGTTCCTCCGGCAAGCTTGACGGATTTACTGTTTTGCCATAGCTCGTCAACCGAATTGGGTGTAAAATCATTGTACTGCTGCAGAAATTCCAGGCTGCCCAGTACCTTTGCATCTTTTGGATCAGATCCGAAGGCATCTTTGAATTTCTCATAGGCTTCAGGCGACATATAATCCAGGGGTTTTCTGCTTAACGCGTTAATCACCCCGTAATGCCTGGCAATAATGTCGTATTTCTCAAGATAGGATGCACCAAGCAGCCTGATATCTTTTACGGTGAGCTGGTAAAGGGACAGCTTGTCGAACATCATTTCAAGAATGGCCTGTAAATGGATCGATTCAATATTTAAAGTGATCTCAGGCTTAACAAAAAACAGGAATTCATGTTTTTCCTCCCTGGATCCAGAACACGTATACAACTCATTATTACCGGCTATCCCTTCCTGCGCCATACCCACATGGTGGATGATCATTTTGATTATTTCCTGGTTGTTCATAAAGCAGCATGAGTTATCCTTGTTAAAATTATAGAAAAATGTCATAAAAACATGCTAAAGTGGCACCATTCTTGTTCATTTTCGTATAACAAATTAGAATAATTTCATATAATAATGCAGCCTAAATTTTCAAAACTCGGGATTCTGCGGAGCAAGGATTGTTACAACCGGATTACCCTTCAGATGACCTGGACACACGCCAGGACAAACAGTGCGTTAAAGTTCGGCAGGCTAAGATTTGACTACGGCGATTCAAGAGAAAGTTACCTTGAAGAGAAAAGATCGCTATCTGAAGGTCTGAAAATCTGAAATCCGGTATTTTCATTCAAACTTACCGCTCTACCATGAAAAGCCTGTTCATAAAACAGGTAGATATAAGGATTGTTCTTTTCGGTAGCTGATTTACCCAGAAATAAATTGTGTTCGTGGGTAGCCACATCGCTGAAATTCACATAATTTGCATTCATGGCAGTGTTTCCCCGGTATCCCAGGCCGAGTTGCTTTGCTGCTCTGAGAATCATGGCCCCGTGCAAGGTAAAGTCGTCATCGTTAATGGTGATGTAAATCCTCTTCTGAATATTCAGTTTTTCAAGCCATTTTCTGTGATGATACTGGTTCACAGCTGCAGCATTCAATATGATATTGCTGAATACATTGTCGGGCATATAAGAAAGCAATCCGTTCTCTGCAACATTTCTGAGAATATGATTTCCCATGCTGTGAAACATAGCGGACACAGCTGACAACGGATATTGTTCTTTTTGAAAATTACTGAGTTCCCTCATGGCTAAAACAAATGCAGGGGAGACCTCTGCAGCAGCATAAGCTGTTTTTTTGAGCGCCATGTTGTCTGTCGGCCAGTCAAAGATCACCATGTTCACTGCAAACCTTTCTGAAACATGAAAACCTCTTTCCAAAACCTGCTGAAATGTTTTGCCATGCCCATCTGCATATACCAGGAAATCCCTGTTGGCAGGTAAACGCCTGTTTGTTTCAGCAAAACCTTTCATGGGTTCAATATAAGCGGTGTCACCCAGGGTACCGGCTATAAAATAAAAGCGTTCGTATTGCGGATGAAGTCCCTTCTTTAATTCATACCCTTTTTCAGGCTTGAAATGCCGGGTGCTCACGATCATGATTTTGTTCGCCGCAAGTGCAGGAAGCCGGTCAACAAATTTCAATGCATAAGTGCTGGTCATGTATTCTTTAACCGGATTTCCGCTGACGGGAAGAAGGATCACCGATAGAAAAGCGGATATAATAACGGGAAGTGCTTTCATAGTTAATCTTTTTATACTTATAACAAGTCCCGGTGAGAATTGTTTAACGAAATAACATAAAAATTAAACAAAAATATCTTTTTCTCTCATAATGCCGCTTGACGCTGCCACTGCCGCTGCAACGCGTCATTGCGAGGGAGGTTCGACCGAAGCAACCGGAGCGAAGCGGAGCTCAACGAAGTTAATCTCAGCAATATCCTTACTCA
This sequence comes from uncultured Bacteroidales bacterium, assembly GCA_964449015.1. Taxonomy (GTDB): domain Bacteria; phylum Bacteroidota; class Bacteroidia; order Bacteroidales; family UBA10428; genus UBA5072. Next base: position 4,288 of record CAYVBH010000106.1, on the reverse strand, counting down.
TAAACCCAGATTGCCACACTCCACTTCGTTCCGCTTGCAATGACAGCTACTACTTTTCACTGCTGTTTCTTGTATCTAGGCTCTTGGCTCTATTCTCTACTCTTATACACCAGCTTCACCTCCGACAGGGTCATGGTGTTGTCGGCGCTTTTGCATATCTCGTATATTGTGAGCAAGGCTGCTGTAACCGACTGGAGAGCTTCCAGTTCAAGGCCAGTGCGGCACACTGATTTCACGGAACTTTTGACCTCAATGCCGTTTGGATAAACATACGCCTTTACATCTACCTTGGTTAACGGCACATTGTGAATCAGCGGGATAACCTGGCTGGTCATGCCCGCTGCCCGCATGCCAGAAATTTCAGCCAGCGTGATCACCTCACCCTTTTGCGTTTCATTTTCCTTGATGAGGCTAATGGTTTCGGGTTTCATATGGATGAATCCTGATGCATGAGCTTCCTGCATTACAACCGGTAATTGGGTTGCATCAATCATGCTGATCTTGCCCTTTTCGTCAATGTGGTCAAGTTTTGCCATGGCTTCTGGTTTATTCTATTATTTTCATTTCGGTTCGGCGGTTCTGCGACCGGCCTTCCTCACTTTCGTTATCGGCTACCGGTTTGTCCATGCCATACCCTTTTGAAATAATTCTGCCGGTGCCCACTGAAGCGGATAATAAGTATTCTGCAACAGATTTGGCCCTGTTTTCCGATAATTTCATGTTGTATTCGGCACTTCCTGTATTGTCGGTATGGCCTCCTATTTCAATTCGGATACCGGGATTGGCTTTCAGCAATTCAACCACCTTGTCGAGTTCGAGTTTTGATTCGTTTTTTAATGCATACGAGTCGGTTTCAAAGAATACATTCCGGAGTACGATGCTGTTCCCGGCCACTATGGGCTGTAGGGGAACATCCTTGAGAAAAGGTTGGTCTGCATCAAAACCTTCTTTGAGTGAGAAGTTTTCGGAGAAAAACAAGTATGAAGTTCTGGAAACATTGAGCATGTAATTCCGATTCCCCGGGATGCTTACCAGGAATTCCCCGGTGAGACTGTCGGACCAGGAGTTGTAGATTGTTTTTCCTGTTTCCAGATCCATAAGTTCGAATTGTGCTCTGAGCAACCTTAGGTTGCGTGCATCGAAAACCTTGCCTTTCATGTATGTTGCAGCAACAGGGCGACTCTGAACCGGAAGATCAAATACGTAAATGTCTTTGCCTTGTGCCTGGTTCACATCAGATGAATAATAGGCTTTGTTACCACGGGAATTGACAATCAGCCCGATCTCATCGCGGTTGGTGTTGATCGGGTAACCCAGGTTAACAGGTTCCTTCCAGGTACCGGTACTGTCCCTGCGGGCGACAAACAAATCGTATCCGCCCAGGCCGATATGGCCGTCGGATGAGAAATAGAGCGACTGGTTATCAGGGTGAATGAAGGGTGACATCTCGGTTCCTTTTGAGTTAACCGAATCACCCAGGTTTTCGGGATTCGTCCATTGACCGTTTTTACCCAGGTGAGAAACCCAGATGTCGTGTTGACCTTTACCCCCGGGCCTGTCGCTTGAAAAATAAAGTGTGCGGCCATCAGGAGTCATAGATGGCTGGGTTTCACGGTAGGCGCTGTTCACAGGCCTTCCCAGGTTAACCGGAACCGACCAGTTGTCTCCCTTTTTTGTTGAGGCATACAGATCACAACGCCCGATTCCGTCACTCCGATTGCAGGCTGTGAAAATCATGTACCTTCCGTCGCCTGAAAGGGTCTGGGCTCCCTCGTTGTCGGGTGTGTTTAAAGGCCTTCCGGCATTTTTCATAACGCTCCATCCCTTGCCCTGCCATTGGCTGATGAAGAAATCCTCCTGCACCTGCTTCATAAAATCTTCGCTGGGTACAAGCCGGGTGATCACAAGGGTTTTTTCATCGGCTGAGAGCCCCGGCCAGTATTCGTCGTATGTTGTATTCACGGTGGTGTCGAGGCGCACAGGATTAAAGTCCACTGGATGTTTCATGGCTTCAATGGAAAATACGCAACGGACCATGCCATCTTTGGCTTTTTCAATTTGTGCATCATTACTGGAATTCAGATCGAGAAAATGCCTGAAACTGCCCAGTGCTTCCGCATACAATCCTTCTCGATATTCCAGGTTACCCAGTCTTACCAGCCCGTTAGGGTAATAGGTTTCATTCAGTGGCAGTCCCTTGCGATAGGTTTCGATAGCTTTACGCGGTTTCCGGTCGGTTTCATATATCTCAGCCAGTACCAGGTAAGCTTCAATAAATCCGGGATCGGCTGCTATAGCAGTTTCCAGAAATTGTGCGGCAAGTGAGTATTTATTCAGCGAGTAATTTTGAATCCCGCTGTTGTAGGCATCAATTGCCTTTTTCGACCTGGTGGTCAGTTTCTCCTGGGCAAACGAGGAACCGGTTCCCGTGATCATGCCGGCTGCAAGCAATATCAATACCCATGTTTTCATGTTGAGCGGGCTCAATGGTGCTGTTTTCTATCTGATGATGAATTTCTCCGAATACATGTTGTCCCTATCCTGGATTATTACAAAGTATATGCCAGGAGGGTAAGAACGAATATCAATTTCGTTGTTCTGGGTTAATTTATATTTTGTAAGGACGATCCGGCCGCTGGCATCAGCCAGGTGCAGAGCAGAATTACCCGATATGTTGGTGAGCAGAACATTTATTTTTTCCCTGGCGGGGTTGGGTATGATCCTGAATTTGGTTTCCGCTTCCGGCGTTCCAACATAATTGCCACCGGCAAGCTCAAATAGAAGCCAGCTATTCGGGTCGGTTTGCAAGGCATGCACGCCTCCCGGCAGATAAAAAGCCTGACTGACGAAGGAAGCAGTCTGCCGCAAAGTCAGCAGTGTGTCACTACCGTTTCGATCAACCCTAAATTCAAAAAGTACATTGAAAAAAGGGGTTTCTGACGAAACGGTTTGCAGGGAATTGATATATAGGGTATCTCCCTTATAGTTCCAGGTAATATGATGCGACGGGTATCCCTGTCCATAGTACCACTGATTGAAAAACTGGTCAAAGTCAATCTGCGTTGATTCTTCAAGATAGTTCTTGAAATCTTCACCGGAAGCATTTCCATTTCCATACTTTTGTATAAAACCAGTAAGCGTTTTGAAGAACAGGCTGTCGTTTCCCACTTCCTGCCTGATCATGTGAATGATGGCGGCCCCTTTTTTATAGGATAAACGGGAATCAAAAATACGATCTTCATCACCTGCATAAGCTTCAGGCACATAAAGACTTCCTTCGGCCGAGGATTTGACGAAATCGTGTGTTCCATTGATCCACGTCTCAGCGTCTCCTTTTTTACCCAGGTATTGACAGGCTAGAAATTCAGAGTAGGAAGCAAACCCTTCGTTAATCCAGATATCCTGCCAGTTGCTGCAGGTAACATAGTCGCCAAACCATTGGTGGGCCATTTCATGAGCCACAAGCAGGAAGGAGAAATTCACCAGCGTGGTCATGGTCTGGTGCTCCATACCTCCGCCGAAAGGTGCCACACAATGCCCGTATTTTTCAGAGGCAAAAGGGTAAGGGCCAAACAGGTCGGAGTAAAGAAGAATTAATTCGGCCGAACGGTCAATTAAATCTTTGTTTTGTTCCAGGTAATCGGGGTGGTTATAAATATAATTCTGAATCAGGATCGAGTCCTGTGCATCTTGTGTCCTGACATAAAAACTATAATCCATATAATCACTGACTGTAAACGAGATCAGGTAATAAGCTATGGGGTATCTCGATTTCCATTCGTATCTGATCCGGTTGCCAGCCAGTGGAACACTTGCCGTCAGGAGTCCGTTAGATCCGGCTTTCAAATCCTTGTCGGTACTGAGAAAAATGTATGCTGAATCGGCTTTGTCGTTGAGTGATTGCTTGCAGGGAAACCAATATTTGGCTGAAAATGGTTCCGAGAGTGTCCATGTAACATCTTTATTCCATGAAGGTACATGCTTGTTGTATATTCCCGAAGTAATGTAAACATCTTTACCGGGTCCATGATAATAAATGTCAAGAGCGATGGTCTCATTCTTAACTGTCGGTTCATCCAAGGTTACAGTCAATTCATCGGCTGATCGTGAATAAGTCTGCCTGTGGTTGTTTACAATAACCGAATCAAGTACAAGCAGGTCGGAGAAATCAAGTACTACCTGCTCAAGTGACGATACCAATGATTTGAGCCTGATGGTTACATAACCCTGAACGTAAATTGATGTATCACTTACATCCAGATTCAGGTGGTAAAATGAAATATCATAA
>CAYVBH010000105.1:0-12016 GCA_964449015.1 uncultured Bacteroidales bacterium | reverse complement strand
AGAAAATCTAACTTAACTTTGAATTAAAGTTGTCTAAAGAAGGGGAGTAGTTAAAGAATAACTATTTCAGTGAAGTTATAAAAGTTGCTTCATCAGAACAAGTTTTAGCAATTCAAGAATCTACAAATGCTGTTTGCGGGACTTTAAATTCGGGTTTTGAATTGTTATCTGAGAATCTTCAGGAAATATCATACAATATTGATGGCCTTCGGAGTGAAGTTAACAGCATGGCATCCATGCTTGATTGGAAACTTTCTCTATTGATTGAAGAACAGAAAATCACCAACATACTTTCGGGTAATATTGCAATCCTTTTAAGAATTCCAGATTTTCAAAAAGAGAGATACGATTATGTAGAAAAAGGAATAAGATTCTTTAAAAATGCAATATATGATCCTGATTTGTATGAAAACTCTTTAAAGTATTTACTTAAAGCCGAAGAAAAAGAACCAGAAGATTTTTACGTTTTACATCTGATTGGTTTAATTTATTTGTATTCACACAAACACCTTGATTTACCAAAGGCAGAAATATACTTTAAACAAGCAGCAAAATATGCTATTGTAGAAACAAATGATGGTGCAAATGTTACAACAAATTTCTTGAGAGGAGATGTAAATAAGAACTTAATAAGCCAAGAACCTACTAACGATTATATTAAACTCCAAGCTGCAGAGGCATATATGTATGCAGGTAGATGCTGTTACATACAAGGTAAATTTAATGATGCAGCAGAGCTAGCGGGAAAGGCATTTAGAATTGTGCCTCAAATGGTAGAAGCTGGTTTTACGCAAGCAAAAGCATTATCAGCAAACAATAGTGTAATTCAAGCAGCAACAATTCTTGAAAGTGTTATAAATACAGACAGATTATATTCCTTAATAACTCTATTTGACTTAGACCTAGCACCAAAAGAACCGATTAGGAAAACACTTGAAAAAATAAGAAGGCAAGCTCTTACAGAAGCTTCTGAAAGATACAACAGATGTAAAGCAAAGATTCTCTCTGACAGCAAAGCGAAAGAACTACTTAATAAAATAGAGCTATTGATAAATCGTAATACTTTCCTGGATAGCAAGCAAGCCATTGATTTATTAGATAAAAAAATCAATTACTCATTTGATGAAGCTTTAGAAAAAAATTCATTAGGGAAATGGGAATATAAAGTTAAGCCAATGAATCTCATTTTTCCTATTGAAGAATTGGTTGACTATGAAGTCAGCTTAAACTCATCATTGAATAAAGTTAAAGAACTTATTTCCTATAATGACATTAAGACAGAGTTAGCATCTGAACTTAATTCTAAACTAAGTTCCAAATCATCTTTTAAAAGTGATATCGAATCTTTACTTTATGGGTTGTTTTTCACAGCTTTTTTCATTGGATCACTTTTTGCAGCAATAACAGTAAAAGAAAATGGCAATTGGTTTCATGATAAAATTGGGCTTGTGTTATTTGACATTTCGGCCTTTTTAACATTCATCGGAGCATCAATCTTATTCTATCTTTATTTTACACAAGAAAAAACTGGCTCGAAAAACAATTCTGAAATAAAAGAATTAAAAGAAAGAATTGAAGAAGTAGAAAAAGAAATTCAACTAATTGAAAAAATATTAGATTAAAGGGAAAGAATGCTTGCTGCAACACACGCTATAACAAATGCGGGTATGCGTGTTTGTTGAAACTTTTGAATTCTTTATATACATTTGTACTGGGTGACAGTTGAGCAACAATTTATTCCCACACTTGCCATAGCTTCGGCCGTTGTACGCAAATGCAAATAAAGAATTACCGACAAATATTTCACATAAAAATCAATGAATCCTAATTGTATAAAAAGATTTTTTCCATTGCCGGATGGATCTATAACCGAGAAATCAGCAAACTGAAACATCAACTGCGATTTGCCAAGAAACCAAAGAACTTCAAAAAGCTCAATCGTGCCCAAGGAAAGCTGCGTCGCATTGCATTCAAGATCTTCGAAGATATGGTTGGTCAACTTGATCCGGCACCAAAACAATCTTATTATGAGACGTTTGACTTACTCTTTAGTGTTCTGACACAGAAGAAAGATGATAAAAATAAGATTTATAGTCTCCATGAGCCCGATGTATTATGCATTGCAAAAGGTAAGAACATAAGCCATACGAATTTGGGAATAAGATTTCATTCGCCTATACCAGGAAATCAGGGATCATTGTTGGTGCTATGGCAATAGAAGGAAATTTTTATGATGGACATACCATAAAACCACAACTGTTGCAAGTCAGAGAACTTACCGGCGGTATAATCAAAAAGGCAATTGTTGACAGGGGTTACAGAATAAAAGGGAATATTGGATCGATAGAAATCGTGATGCCAAAAGTACTCAAGAAAGAAAGCTATTACATGAAGAAGCAGCGAGAGGCCCGATGCAGGTCCAGAGCCGGAATAGAAGGTCTGATCTCACATCTGAAATATGATCACAGAATGCGTAGAAATTACCTCAAAGGAGTCTCCGGGGACAAAATCAATCCAATACTGGCTGCTGCAGCAAATAACATGATGAAATAGATGAGATAGAAACAACAGGAAATCGGTGACTTTATTTTTTGGTTGTTTTTCAAACCATACTTTTTAGTCCCGGAAAAGATCCCATCCTAAAAAGGACGAAAAAAACCTAGTTAATAAGGATCAACTAATTAGCAAGATCATATTACGAACAATATCTTGACCATGTATAAAATTATTCATACTTTTATAAGGTAAGTAACCCATAGATAATCCCAATGCCCTGTAAAATTAGAGTGTTAACGGTAGTATTTGATTCAGAAATTAAATCTCATGAGATTCCTGCGTTAAGAGGGGCAATTGTAAAGAAAGTCGGGAATGAAAACAGGGTATTTCACAATCATTTGAACGACAAAGCATTCCTTTATCGCTATCCCCTGGTACAGTACAAACGTATTGATGGCCGGCCGGCATTGCTTTGCATTGAATTTGGCGTTGATGAGATACATAAATTCTTTGAAAAGAAAGATTGGTCAATTCAAATTGGCGAACGCTGGCTCGACATGAAAATCTACAAGCTACAAATGAACCAGTTTACCATGCAGGTGTGGGAGAATTTTTTCTATTACAATATCCATAACTGGATTGCCCTGAGCCAGGACAATTACCGGAAGTACAATCAATTTGAAACCGTAACCGAAAGAATAGAATTCCTGGAACACACGCTGGTTGGGAACATTTTATCCCTGGCCAAGGGTATAGAATGGGATGTAGACCGGAATATCCAGTTAAAGATAACTTCACCCGTCAATACCCATGCGGTTACGCTTAAAGAGAAGAAAGTACTCGGATTCAACCTGGATTTTAAAACCAACGTTTTCCTGCCCAACAATATCGGTTTGGGAAAAAGCGTAAGCCTGGGTTTCGGCAACATCAGGCAAATAAGAAAAGATTCAACATAATGGCAACACGCGAAGAAATATACCTGGCAGCCTTGCTGCACGATATTGGGAAATTCTGGCAAAGAGCAGATGAAAACTGGGATGAGACAAAAGAATTTTCCGGTGAGACGAAAAAAATGATTGAGCTTATTGCGCGTTCTACGCAAAGGGGCTACCCAACATACCAGCATGTAATATGGACCTATGAATTCTTTAACCGGTATGCGCCCCTGAAGACATTGGCTAACCTGGCTTCCAGGCATCACAGGCCTTCCTGTGAAGATGAGGCTATCATACAGCTGGCCGACTGGTGGGCAAGCGGTATTGAAAGGACGTATGTTGATGAAGAAAAATTGAAGCTCGGAACAGAAAGGTATAAAAAGCAACCTATCGGAAACATTTTCAGCAGGGTAATGGTTAACGGGCAGAAAGCGGAAGAAAAACATGCTTTTCTCCTATCCGAGCTGACCATTGAAGATGAAAAGGTTTTTCCGGTGCCTTTTACTGAAGAATATGCCAACTCTCGGAAAGCAAACAACGACTTATGGATTAAATTCATTTCTGACTTTGAGAAAACTAAAGATTGGACAGACAGCCGCAATTTTGCCCAAACCCTGTTCTTTATTCTCAAGAAACATTGCTGGAGTATTCCGGCCGCCACCAATGAGGCCTACCCAGTAAGCAGCCTTTTTGAGCATTCAAAGGTTACGGCTGCACTGGCATGGTGTTTTAAGGTTTTCATGGAAGCCGAGCCCAATGGTTTCAAACCCTATGACAAGACCGGCAAGTTATTGCTGAATGAAAGCTGTCTGCCTTTATTATTGGTTTGTGTTGATTTGTCGGGAATTCAAAAATTCATTTATGATATTGCCTCCAAGTATGCTGCAAAAAGCCTGCGAGGTCGATCGTTTTATCTTCAAGCCGTTCTTTCTGACCTGGCCCGGGAATTGATGCATCGTACGGGAGCCTACCATTCGAATATAATCTATTCGAGCGGGGGTAAGTTTTTCATGCTCTTGCCAAATACCAAGGCAATAAAGGATATACTGGATGTATTCGAGAAAGAGGTTATTAAAAAACTTTGGGATAAGTACCGGGGTTCCCTTTATTTATGCTTTGGCCGAATTGCCTTTGCCTATGACAACACTATGAAAGACGAAAAACAGCCTCGGATCATCATCGAGAACAAGGATGAAAAAGTATTCCTTGGCGACCTGTGGAAAGAAGTTATACACAAGACATCAGCGAAAAAGCAAAAAAGATTTTCATCTTTATTACTTACCAATGAGGGTTTTAATGAATTGTTCAAACCATCCGATACCGGCGGCATTGCGGATATTTGTGAGGTTACGGGACTGGAAGGGAAAACCATAACCGGTATTGATGATGAAAGCAACAGGCATACGGTCGCTGAATATGTCAATGAACAAACAGAAATCGGGAAAGCATTGCCCATGCATGTGTTCCTGGTTTATGGAACTGAAAAAAGTTATGTAGCTCAGAAGAAAACATTTGAAATGATTTCGGGCCATAGGTTGATTATTGAAAGAGAGAAACCTGCAACCATTGACAATGCGGAGATTTATTTCACACTCAGGGAAAAATGCCCTGGTTTTATGGGAGGAACGATTGTTCAAAAGAATTCATACGGGTTTTCATACTTCGGCGGAGCGACCCAACCTTTGAATAATAGCGGTGATGTGAAAACCTTCGAGAACATGGTCGATGACTGCAAGGTAAGGAAAATCGGTATTTTACGTATGGACATCGACAACCTTGGCCAGTTATTCACGCATGGATTTTTGGAGGAGGGGAAAGACCGGGCTTCCTTTTCAAATTACGCCACCCTCTCGGGCATGCTCGATTTGTTCTTCAGCGGGTATATCAATACTATAAGGGACAAGGCTGAATTCTCTGACTGGATATCCATCGTGTATTCCGGGGGTGACGATTTATTCGCGGTCGGGCGATGGGATAAAATTATCGGGTTTGCCCGTGCAGTTATAAAAGATTTCAGGCGGTTCACCGGGCGTGAAGATATCACCATCAGCGCCGGCATAGAGATTACAGGACCCCGGTTTCCCATAGGCAAAGCAGCATTGCTGGCCAGCGAGGCAGAGGAAAAGGCAAAATCGTACGTTTACAGGGATTATGAAAAAAATGCCCTTTGCCTGTTTGGAATTGTGGTCAATTGGGACCTGGAATACAACAGAGTGGAAGAAATCAAGAACAAGTTGATCCAATGGATAGAATCTGGTTTTATTACCAAGAGTTTGTTAATGCAGCTCCTTGGTTATTATGAGAAGTGGATGGAAGGCGGGAGAAGCGGTCAGAGCTGGAAATGGCATGTTGCATACAACCTAGCAAGGCGTGAAAAAGCATCCAAGAGCCAGGCCAGGGAGGCCCTGGCAGAACTGAAAAAGATACTTTTTACTGAAATCAACGATAATCATCTTCGTTTTGATGCATTTGCCCTTGCAACCAGATGGGCTGAACTGGAATATAAAAACTCAAATTAATAATAGCATGGCAACAATTGACAAAAAAATACTTGTTGAAGGCATAAAAGACCTCACTGCAATAGAAAAATTCGGACGTGATCTTGCAGTATCAAGTCAAACAGAAAGAAATGGAAAAAGGCTTGAAAAAAGGCCAATGACTACTAGTCAGATCAGGAGGTTCTTTGGCGCAATAAAACGCATCCAGGCTGATTTTGATAATCTCAAAGGTGAAATTATACTGCTTGAGCCCAAATTGGCATATGCCGTAGGGCGCGATACTTCAAATACGAAAATCAGGGAGTTTTATACCGAGGTATCCATACTGATCAAAGATATTAACGAAAACGAGGAGAAATTCAGGAATTTCGTCAATGTCATCGAGGCAATAGTGGCATACCATAAGGCACAGGGGGGTAACTAACTTAAATCAAATGATATGAAACTCAGGAAAAAAATAATCTTCAGCGGTAAACTACAATTGTTGACCGGTTTACACATAGGAGACAGCAAGGAAAATGTTGAAATTGGCGGGGTTGACTCTTCCGTCGTTCGCAGAAAAGACAACAATGAACCATACATACCGGGAAGCTCAATAAAAGGGAAAATGCGCGCATTGCTTGAGATAGCCACCGGGAGCAATTTCAGGAGCAAGTTTAAGATAGCTGATTATGGCCCGGAAGGCATATTAATACCTGATTTGTTTGGCTCAACAGATGAAAATGGCCATCCATCGAGGATCATTGTAAGGGATGCTTATCTGACTGGGGAGTCGTCAAAACTTCTTAAGAACTCAGATTTTACGGATATGCCGTTCTCTGAAATCAAATTTGAGAATGTAATTGACAGGGTCACAGGCACAACAATTAAAGGAGGAATACGCCAGATAGAGCGGGTACCTGCCGGTGCTGAATTCAACATTGAGTTTGTTATTAATATCATGGAGGAAGAACAGGAAAAGGAAAAGGATTTCATTGGACTTTTAAAGTCGGCAATAAAGTTATTGGAGGATGATTATCTTGGTGGTAGCGGGACACGCGGGTACGGCAAGGTGAAGTTCTCAGACCTGAAAACCGAAGAAAAACCGGCAGAAGAATACCTTAAAGCATGAAGGCCAGTCTTAAAATATACCGCCTGTACTTTAACTCGCCATTGCACATAAGCGATGTTAGGGCTGATTACAGCAACAGCGAGCAGGTAATTCATTCTGACACGATCTGTGCTGCCATCATGCAGGCATGGGCATGCCTGGGGAAGGATGAATGGATCACCGGTAACCCCGGTTTCACGCTGTCGAGCATGTTCCCGTTTACACAGGATGAAGACAAAAATAAAGTGTATTTTTTCCGAAAGCCCTACTTTTTACCCATTTCTGTTGACAGGGTAAATAAAGCAGGGGATTCAAAGAAGTATAAAAGAGTGCAATACATAGATGCCTCCTTTTTTGAAAAACTATTGAACGGGGAATTCGACGCCACTGTGAACGATGCCAAAGGGCCTTACCTTACAGCCAGTTCTATAGATGATGAATTCATAAAGTCGAAAGTAGCACCGCGCATACGGTGGCATCGCGACGAAGCCGAGGATGCAGAACCCTTTTACATGGAAAGGCTGTACTTTAAACAGGGTTCCGGCCTTTGGTTTGCATGCGAGGGAAATAAACAGGATGATGCCAGGGTGGAGTCGGCTCTTCGTTTCCTGTCTGATGCAGGACTGGGAACCGACAGGAATGTGGGAAACGGCAGGTTCAGTTTTGAAAATGACAAGCTGGAACTTAGAATCCCAGAAGAAAGCAATTATTGCATAAACCTTTCACTCTATTGCCCTGCATCGGTTGGTGTCCTGAAAACGATGGTTGAAGGAGCAAGGGGTTACGACTTCATACGCAGGGGAGGCTGGATAGGTGAACCTTATAATACTTATCGCAAGCGCTCGGTGCATATGTTTTCCGAGGGTTCTGTCTTCAGTAGGAAGACACAAGGAATTGAGAGCGATGGCATTACGCATGACTTAAGGCCGATGGAAACGCCGGTAAAAGTCCGGCACCCTGTTTACAGGGTTGGCAAGGCCCTGTTCCTGCCTATGAAATGCCTTTAATATACAGGCAAGAGCGTTGGAAATTAACATAACCGGAAGAAGTCCATGAATGAGAAAATTCAAAGCTGCAACATCAAAATAACGCCCATAACACCAGTATACATAGGAGGTGCTTCAGAAAAAAACTGGTGCCAGGGTCTTGACTATATTTATGACGAGGATAATTGGAAACTTCATATACTCGATCACCAGAAAATTGCTTTATTGCTTGGGAAAGAGAAGATGAACGGGTATATTGACGCGATTCTTAAGCGCAAAGCGGGAGAATTCATAACAAACTTGTGTGAACATCAAAATATTGAAATCAGCGAGCTGGAATCCTTGTCATTTGTAGTTACTCACCAGCCTGAGAATGATGTTAAAGCATTCATTCGCGACGGCATGGGAAGGCCATACATACCCGGAACTTCGCTAAAAGGCGCAATCCGTTCTGTTTTATTCAACCGATTTTTTGAAAGGGCCAATTACCATGAGCGCGGCCCTACTCATTCAAGATTGTCAGATTTTGTGTTTGGGACCATAGGCAACAACTTGATGAGGTTTCTCCAGGTTTCGGACATAATTTTCAACGATACTGAGATATTTGTCACCAAGATATTCAATCTTTCCGGCAACGGCGGCAATATGAGGGGAGGCTGGAAACATGCCAGGATCAATGGCACGTCCACGGAATTCTCACCCGAAGGCTTCACAACAGCCTATGAAACACTCGAGGTTGGAAAACCGGGAAAAGGTACAATTAAGATCAATAATCTTTTTAAAGAACAACTAAAAAATCCCCCTCCCAATTTCAACCGGTTGCTTACACAGGAACCACTAATTGATCTCTTCCGACTGATTAACAATTACACCACTGAGCACCTGGACCGGGAAATAGAATTCTTTGAAACATACCCCAATGACGAAACGGGGATGATAATTGAGGAAATGAGGATGCTGAAAACGATCACCAGCAAGGCAGTGAACAGTTGTATACTGCGAATGGCATGCGGATCAGGTTTTCATGGCATAACTGGCGACTGGCAGTTTATGTCACATCATATCGATGGCATTCATGCAAATAGGGGCAGGAACAGGGGGGTATTTCAGGGCATGGATTCGGCAAAATCGCGCAAGATAGCATTTGCGAATTACGAAGAACTTGGATTGCAATTTAAGCCCATGGGTTTTGTGAGGATCACTGTTTCGAAAGATTGATAACCAGCTGCTCAAGCTCTGCTATGAATACAATATGCATCATCACATTAGGCACCAGCGATGTTCAGATCTCAAAAAGGAAGCTTTCAGCCACAGGCGAATTCCTTGTTTCCGATGGATGTTTAACCCATAAAAGAACAGGGGTAAAGGTTCGCATTAAGCCCAATCGCGGGTCCGATGATATGTATTTACTGGATTCACCAAGAAATGACGGCAAGATAGCTGCAGAGCATTATCCCGAATTTCATGATGTGTTGGAAATACCGCTCATCATGCCCATTATAGGTGACAGGTTAGCTGAGGGCGCAACCATAATCCATTTCATATTGGTAGTGACCAATCAGCCCGAGACAATACATCACTCCCGCTATGATTCGCTTTATTATGCCGATATATTCAAAAGCCATTTGTGCTGCCAGGATCTTCAGTTCTCCAATGCCAAATTTGACACCTGTGAAATAAAAGAAAATCTTACTGATACGGACTTCCAGTATATCCGGTTTAATCGCGAACTGAAACGACTGATTGAATGTTTTGATTCAAAAGAGAATGACATATACCTCATACCTCAAGGCGGCATTGACCAGGTAAATCAGTCCTTAACGCTTCAGCTTATTTATGAATTCAGGGATTCTGTTAAAATATTCCAGAAAGCTGAGAATGCACCTGTCAAGCGGCTGGAATTCGTCAGCCTGTTCCTGAAAGACCAGGCGAAAAAACAGGTTGAATCACTCATTCATTCGCTTGAATACGACGCGGCAACGAAAATTGTATCATCCTTTTCCGGGAAGAAGTATCGTAAACTGGCCTCATTGCTGAGATTTGCGCATCTGAGGAAGAATTTCCTTTACCGGGAAGCAGATAAGGTAATAAATGAACTGGGCAACAGTTGCCCGGAAGAGATAATAAGCTATATTTCACGAGAAGTACCTGAATCAGATATAAATGTTTTATTAGGGCCTGGCACGTTTTTCATCATTGAAAAATTCAGCCTTTCGGAATACTATTTCTCCATAGACAATTACACTGACTTTATACTTTCATTTCAAATTTTTCTAGAAACACTGGTGGGGCAGTTTCTTTCCATGAATGAAAATATTGACCTGGCCGGGAAGAATTATTATACTAACGGGAATAATTTGATTCAATCGATTGAAAAAAAAGAACCGGATCTTTATTCTGAATTGCTGGCCATGCTAAATCTCAAGGGTCACGGACAATTAAAACTGTCATTCCCAGTGCTTGCAGCGATAGCCATAAAGCGGGCAATGGAACATTTAGACAGTGATGTAATTGCAATTCTTAATCCCTTACTTGAAATCAACGGTATGTTAAACGGTTCAAGCGGCAGCTGTGGCATTGATACCCTGCGAAACAGGATTGCCCATGACGGTGAAGGCGTTCTGAAGAACGATATTATTAATGCTTCACGAAAAAAGCCTGCCGATAGAAATTCGTTGTCAACCTGGAACGGGTATTTTACTTTGTACAAAGAAAAATTTTGGCTGAAAAAGAACTGCTATGAGAGAACGAATAAATTAATTCTCGACTGGTTCTAAGGCCCAGTGATAATTATAAATGATTGTATTATCTTCATTTGGCAGTTTTAAAGGTTATACAGAAAAGCACAGATAATTCTTTGTATACAGGTAAATGTAGCAGACGAGTTGATATATCGGAACATTATCTAGGAGAACAAGGATTAAGACTTACCATTACGGTCTTTCATTACAATGAGTTCACTATCGGATCATTATCCAGGAAAACAAAGATTAAGACAGCTAAAAGGGGCAATAAAAAATAGTATCTTCATAGTCTATCAGATCATTATCTAGGAGAACAAGGATTAAGAATAATCTGCAATAGTGTACAGGATTAGGGATGATATGCTATCGGAACATTATCCAGGAGAACAAGGATTAAGACAGTTTATCAAATTCCTCTTTACTAATCACAATTCCTTCTATCGGATCATTATCCAGGAGAACAAGGATTAAAACCTCTTTTTATTTAACTTTGGTTCGGTTTCGCTCAAACTATCAAAACATTATCCAAAAAAACATGGATTAAGACACCAGCCGCCAAACTGGAGAACTATGGTATAACTTCTATTAGATCATTATCCAGGAGAACAAGGATTAAGACTCAAAATAGGCTGTACATACTTTGCGTGTTTTAAACTATCAGAACATTATCCAGGAGAACAAGGATTAAGATGCAATCTTCGGAAATGTATAGCAGCAGTAAGTCATCTAACGGATCATATTCCAAAAGAACAAGGATTAAGACCGTATACCAATTAAGGTTACGCCTTCCACCAATTTCTATCGGAACATTGTCTAGGAGAACAAGGATTAAGACAGCTAAAAGGGGCAATAAAAAATAGTTTCTTCATGGTCTATCTGATCATTATCCAAAAGAACAAGGATTAAGACATTCGTTTTCTTGGGTGAGTAATTCGTCGGCCTATCGGATCATTATCCAAAAGAACAAGGATTAAGATGGCTTTGTCCAAAGGACCAAAGAAATTCTGTGCGTCAATCGAATCATTATCCAAAAGAACAAGGATTTAGACTTGTGGTTTTTTCATGTTTGATGTATTGGTTATTATATCGGATCATTATCTAAAAGAGCAATGATTAAAATGGTTCGCCCTGAACAATTACTTCTTAGCCCATGAACTATCGAGCGATTATCCAAAAGTTACCACAGTATTAATATGGACTGTGGCAATTTGGTGAAGTGGAAGGATAAGGTGATTATTACTGATAAGGTTTATGATGATAACCGTTA
>CAYVBH010000104.1:0-12073 GCA_964449015.1 uncultured Bacteroidales bacterium | reverse complement strand
AATGTCCAATAGGTAATCATAGTGACCTCCCTGAATTATACCAGCGACAGTCACCACGATGACCGGTCGCAGGCTAGATGATTAGATACTTACAATATGGGCTCGCGTGATAGTCGTCCATAATATTTTTTGTTTGCGGCTGCAAAATAAATAAAAATCCAAGGCGGTGTTATCACAAAACACTGTTTTTTTTCACCATTAACGAAATTTAACGGGCTTGCCGGGAATAGCAGGGAATTCGTTTTGTCCTAACTGCGCCGAGGTTTTGACAGACTTGGTGGAACATCGGGGACCATCGCAACAATGTCCCCAAAGTCCCATAAGTCCTTTTAAATGCTTGCGGGTAATATTATACTTGCTAACTTTGAAATGCCCGTTAACATGCCAAAACAGCCACAGCATGATGAATAAAGAAAGACACAGCATTATAAAAAAAGCATATGACATTGCTGCACAGGCATATGCAGACAAATGCTTTTACGAACTTTATGATAAACCGCTGGATAAAAAACTGTATGATTTGTTCTTTGAAAGAGTGCTGAATAAAGGATTTGTGCTTGAGATAGGATGCGGGCCCGGTGAGATTTCGAATTACCTGAAGATGAAAGGAATTGATGTGGTTGGGATTGACATTTCGGAGAAGATGATAGAAATAGCCCGGCAATTAAATCCGTTCATCGATTTCAGGACAGGAGATGTGTTTGATCTGCAGTTCGAAGATTGCTCAGTTGCAGGCATTGTAGCTCCATACCTGATTGTAAACTTTGAATTGGAAGACATACCTGAAGCATTTTCAGAAATCCACAGAGTTCTTGTAAAAAATGGACAGTTTCTCCTTTCGTTTCATTCCGGAAACCAGGAATTAGAGATACATGATTTTTTTGTACAAGGGAATACATTGCCATATACCTATTTTGATCCTGATGCAATAAAAGAAATACTGATTGATTCTGGATTCAGAATATCAGAATACATCAACAGAATGCCATACGAAGGCGAGGTGACAACCAGAACCTATCTGTTCGCTGAAAAAAAATAACCGCCGGTTAAAATGAAAATAGTTTCAGTTAGAGAAAATCCTGTTTGGAAAAACAGGGCCATCACCTATTTCCAGAAAAGCTGGAATACCGTGTTGCCTGTCATCTATGAAGACTGCATCAGCCATTGTATCCATTCCGGGAATCCGTTACCGCAATGGTATTTATTGGTAAAGGATGATGAAATAGCAGGTTGTGCCGGACTGATCACCAATGATTTTATCAGCAGGATGGATTTGTATCCATGGTTTTGTGCGTTGTATATTGAAGAAAAGTTCAGAGGTAATGGTTATAGCGCCCTGCTCATAGAGAAAGCGAAAGATGATGCCAGAAAAGGAGGATTTCCCAATTTATACCTGTCTACCGACCACACCGGATTTTATGAAAAACATGGATTCAGGTACATCGGACAGGGTTATCATCCCTGGGGCGAAGAATCAAGAATTTATGAGATAGATTTGTAATTTGAGATTACCCGATACCTGGTTTTTTATGCCCTTTAGAAATTTACCTGGATAAAATCAAAGACCCATAGTAGCATGATGATAGATATCTATAAACTCGATGCTTTTACCCATGAGCTTTTTTCAGGCAATCCGGCAGCTGTGTGTTTGCTGGATAAATGGATTCCTGAAGATGTGATGCAAAATATTGCTGCAGAGAACAACCTGGCAGAAACAGCCTTCCTTGTTCCCAGAGACAGCTTATATGAAATACGATGGTTCACACCATCCATAGAGGTTGAGTTATGTGGTCACGCCACCCTAGCCAGTGCCTATGTATTGATAAACGAACTTCAGGTGACAGACAGTAATACAATTCATTTTTACTCCCATCTCTCCGGTGATTTATTTGTACGTAAGCTCGAAAACGGATTGTTTGAGCTGGATTTTCCAACCGATCAATACCAGGAGCATCCCATTCCGGACGTGGTCCGGAGATGTTTCGACAAGATACCCCAGGAATGTTACAAGGGTAAAACCGATTATCTTTTGGTATATCCGTCTCAGACCGATATTGAAAACATGTCTCCTGACCTGAAATTGTTGTCAAAGGCTGACGGAAGGGGTGTTATAGTAACAGCTCCGGGAAATAACACCGACTTTGTATCACGGTTTTTTGCCCCTCAGAGTGGTATTGACGAAGACCCGGTAACTGGTTCTTCTCATACAACACTAACCCCATACTGGTTCAGACGCTTAAATAAAACCAGACTGGAAGCTGCTCAACTCTCAAAAAGGGGTGGTCGTTTGACCTGTACTTTTAAGAATGACAGAACCCTCATTGCAGGAGCCGTTGTGTTATATTTGAAAGGAAAAATTCAGACAGCATGAAAATACTGGCAATCGAAAAACCAGTTGAAGGAATTGACTGGAGCAGTGCCTCTGAGATATTGAAACAGGAGGCTGCCCATGTGCATATGCTGCAAATGCAAAATACGCTGCGCGAAATCTTTTTCAATCAGGACAAATGTGCTGTGCTTATTTTGGAGTGTAAGAATAAAACGGAAGCAGCATCCATTCTCAGTGAATTTCCCCTGGTTAAGAAGAATTTCATCCGTTTTGAGATTCACGAATTATTGCCGTATACCGGATTTGAGCGACTTTTGAAAACCTGTTTTCGCCCATGATCTCCTGCACCCATGCTAAAATCAGAGGTTCGCAGGATCAGGTAATAAACATAAAAAACCAATATTCCTTTTGGCAATTGTAAGATCATTGATAACCTATTAGTGCAAATAAAAGGACACAGGATCGCAAGGAGCAGATTAATAAAAATTAGTAAGTTGGTAATCGTAACCAGGGAATAGTCACGGATCATAACATGACTCCACCCGGTAGTCATGCCTTTTAATAAGCCTGTAAACAACAGAAGGGTTTGAAAAAAATATAGACCGTTGATCATAAGAAGTATTACCACCAGGATCTCTTTCCAAACGCTTTGCATAAAACCTGCTAAAGAAAACAGCACAAGAATTATCAATATAATCAGCAAATGAAAACGCAATTTGTGCATTATACCGGAACGTATACACGAAGCTGTATAGAGAAATAGAAAAGGGCCTATAAGAAGATTATGAAAGATATCAGAACTGTCAGCAAATACAAGGATCAGTGCCGGGTTGATCAGACTTATGAGCTGTTTCCATGAGAGCACAGATAATACCAGTAGTAATAATCCCATGAATAAGTTGGTATTACACTTACCATATGATTTAATAAAAAAGAACACCGCAAGGAAAATGCTGTAAAAGGGAATGATCAGCATGAGAACAGGAACAATATGGTTTGCATTTGTTTGCATGGCAAAAAAAGCCGGCATGCAACAAGAGCAGCCGGCTTTGATGATGGTTATTTCAAACTGAATTGGGCTCCAACATTGATCGTTAAACCTGACAGATCTTTACTGGATAGATGGGTTGCAGAGACATACCTGCTGTCGGGATCCATTCCTGTTGTATGTCTGTATCCCAGTCCAATTATCAGGGTGGTCTTTTCTCCAAGGTTGATATCAACATTGGCTGACGGTTCTATAAAATAGTAGGACGCGCCGTAAACATTACCAAAATTGTCAAATAAACTTGATTTTTCATTCTCGTAGTCTTTTGTAGAACCCTTACCGAGGGTTAGCTGACCGCTTAAATGAATGACACTATATGGTTTGTAAATGTACCTGACCGTCAGTCCCACGTAACCATAGTTCACCGAAGGATGGGTCATATTAAGTGATCCGACAACACCCGCCATCACCGAGCTATTAAACATGGCCCCAATATATGCACCACAAAGAGTGCCATATTCTTTTTGAACACGGGCTGTTTTTGCTTCCAATCCCCAGACAAAACGTGTGGGGTTATCGGAACTAAAAACAGTTTGTACTTCTTGTGAAAAGAGTGAAACATTGTTTAAAAGCAAAGAGGTTGCTGCAAAAATCAACATGTTTTTTGCTACTCCTGATTTTAAAAAGGTATAAGTTTTCATGATTGCTAATTTTTGGTTGAACATAAAATCCACACCAAACATACAACTGGTAACCTTGTATCAGGGAACGTGATCATGAGCGAAGAGAATCCGCTTATAAGGGAACACAAAAACACAATTGCATATTGCTGATAATCAATATCAACATACAAATACCCTACAACTGATTTTCAGGATGACGGAATGCGTTTTCTTGCTACCATCCGTTTGTCATTCATACATAGCATCATGTTCTGTATTCAGATGGTGTTTTCCCGGTAATTTTTTTAAAAGCTTTATTGAAAGCTGATTTGGAGAGATATCCTACTTCCTCCGCTACCTCCTCAACCGTCAGATGATTCATGGCAGGATCCCTCAGGATTTTTTCAGCTTCCCTGATGCGGTAGGAGGCAATAAATTCGAAGAATGACTGGTTCAGTTTTTCATTAATAACCTGAGAAATATGATGAGCCGGGATCAGCAGTTTTTTTGAAATCTGGGATTGTGAGGCCGTATTATTTCTAAAGTATTTTTCATTTTCCATGCTCTCCAATATTTTTTTCAGGATATCATTTTTATCCTGCTCGCTTAACGAAGATTTGGCATATTTCCTGTTTCCTGCAAAAGCAGTACCCAGGTGATCGGTGAAAAAAACCGATGATCGGATCACGTTGATACTGGTGCCGTAAATAATCAGTGTAAGAAAGGAGGTAATAAGATAATCTCCCAAATCACTACCATAATTAAGGTCTGCGATGGTAACCACAATAATAAGCAACAGGAGTCCGATTGAAAAATTTCGCAACCAGCTCAGGTTTTTGTATCTCTGTACAAACACGGAGATCTTTTCAGCTTTAAAAGCCTTCAGGATTCTTATAATTGATAAGACAATATATAGTATTAACTGAAAAATCGCCAGAATATCCATATTTTCCCTCAGATGAAGTGGATCTGGATCAAAACGTGGAGACACAACCTGCAGATTCAGTTGAGGAAAATAGGTGCTTGTATATGCATAGTACTTGAAACTGGTCGGTTGCACGATATACAGCAGAAGGTAAGCCGAATAGAAAACAAATGGGAGAAAATGCCACAACTGAGAAGGTTTAATTTTGCCTTTTATGCTCGTATAGGTATATAGAAAGAACAAGGGAGCTATAATAAACGTTAGGCTTTCGCTGAAATTATCAAGATAGGCACATCGGGTCATATACTTTGTATAGCAAAGGAAAACATCCAGGGAAATCAAAGCAAATGACAGCATCAGAAATCCAAAGAAAATGTTGGGTTGGTTTAACCTGTTCTTCCGGTTCAGAAAAAAACAGGACAGGATCAGTCCCTGGATGATGCCTAATAATATGAGAAAGGCAAACAGGTTGATATTTGGGTCAAGACCGGACAAGGTTTGGATCAGATTAGGATGAAATCAAAATTATGAAATTTTGTTCGTATCTAATTCACAATCAATGAAAATAAATGATTTTAAAATTGAAGCTCCCAAGCTTCTATGCGCCCCACAATTGCACTATAGCATTAACGCACTAGATTGTATCATTGGCTAATGCCAATAGTATGCAAATAGCAGCCAACATTAATAAGAAAACTACTCCATAATCGCATTGTACACCACCTGTTGTACTTCGGTGCGGACGTTCATTTCAACCAGCTTGTTATTGGAAGCATCGGGGTAAACGCGGTTGGAAAGGAAAATATATATGAGGTCATATTCAGGGTCGGCCCAAACCATGGTACCTGTGAAACCGGTATGCCCGTAACTCTTTTGGGAGGCGCTCCGGCAAGTTGGACCCGTTTTCTGCGCATCCGGCTCAGGCTTGTCGAAACCCAACCCCCTGCGGTTATTTGCCATTGCCGATTGCCTGGAAGTGAAAAGCTCAATAGTCTGTCTGCTGATGTATCTTTCTCCGCCGTAAACTCCGTTATTCAGCATCATCTGGAACAGCTTGGCCAGGTCAACGGCATTGCCGAAAAGTCCTGCATGTCCTGAAACGCCCCCGAACATAGCTGCACGCTGATCGTGCACATAACCTCTGATCAGCTGTTTTCGGAACAACTGGTCGTCTTCTGTAGGTGCAATGCTTTTCCCGGGAAATTTATTGAGCGGATTGAAGCACAAGCTTGCTGCTCCCAGTCTCCGGTAGAAAACTGAATCGAGGAAGGCATCAAAAGGAACACCGGTGATGCTGTCGATCATTTGTTTGAAAAGGATGAATCCAAGGTCGCTGTATACATATTCCTTTTTATTCAACGGTGAGGCAGCAATGCCCAGGTACATGGAATCGGGCCAGGTGCGTGAAATATACATACCATCAGCCACCTGGTATGGAAATTCCCTTGAATAATTTTCAGAAATGATGTCGCTCCGGAAGCGGGTATACCGGTTCATGTACTGGCCTGCGGCCACTTTCAAAGGATTGGCATCGGTAATATTGGAACTGAACATGGGCTGGTTTTTGAAAACAGGCTCTTCCGTTGAGAGATAAAACGGAATGAAAGGTAGCAAACCTGACTGGTGCAGCAGGATGTCTTTGATCACCAAATCCTTCTTGTTGGAATGCTCAAGATAAGGAAGGTAAGCAGACAACTTTTGACTGATATCCAGGCAGCCCTCGTCAGTCAGTTTCATCATGGCCTGGGTTGTGGCAGCCGCTTTGGTTATTGAGGCCAGGTCATAGAGATCGGTAATGGCAACCGGTTCCTGCCCCTTATACACCTGTGTTCCATAAGCCCTGTTGAAAATAATGCGACCTTTGCGTGCAACCAGTACCTGGCACCCCGGGAAAGCCTCGCTTTCAATTGCCCTATAAATAATATCATCTATCTTTTTCAACGTATCCTCACTCATCCCTGCCTCGAGCGGTATGGTGAATTTCAGCCGCCCCAGCGATTCCATTTTCAGTCCCGATTTCAACGCAGGCCATTGCGTGGTTGATACCGGAACAGTACCCCCCGAACCAATTGCACCACTTATTGCCTGTGCCGACAGCGCCTGGGTCAGGTCGGCATTATCGTAAGAGACCAACACTGCCTTTAGCCTGTCGGAATGACGGAGTCGGTTTAATACATAGGGATTCGCAAATAAATCAAGTACAACCTGTTTGTGCAACGATAATGAATCAACCAGGGCGATCATCAAGTCGTTGATCCCATATTGTTTTGCAGGGCTTGGATCGGTTGCATGCACACTGGCAATGACCAGGTCGAATTTTTTCAACTCGGTAAACAGACTGTCTACATTGTCGCGCACATCGCCCCTGACATAGAAACGGGTAACTGGCAGGTATGAGTCCAATGTTTGCAGAAACACCTTTTCCTGCTTGCTGCTGAAAACCACAGAAGCCACCCTGAGTGTGTTGAGATTCTTCAGTGGCAGCATACCGTTCCTGTTTTTCAGCAGGGTAAGCGATGACTCAGTCAGCTTTCGTTGCAGTAACCTGTATTCCGGTTTGTTCAGGTCAGCATTGAGACCGGCCAGTTCAACCGGCCGGTAGTGGTTCAGTCCGGCCCAGTACTTTGCAGACAGCACCTTGCGGCAACGCCGGTCGATTTCTTCGGGGTTGATCTTACCCTGTCGCACCTTTTTGGAAAGGCTGGTAATGATGTCAGGAACATCATCGGGCATCAGCAGGATGTCATTTCCTGCTTGCAGAGCCAGTTCAGCAGCATCAACCGGTTTATAGTGGTCGGAGACGCCTTTCATGCCCAGCGCATCAGTAAAGATGAGGCCTTTGAAACCCATTACTTTTTTCAGCAGTGAGTCAACAGCGTATATTGAAAGTGATGCCGGAACGGTATCACGCGGATCCAGGGCAGGGATTTGCAAATGGGCTGTCATGATACCCGACAAACCATTATAAATCAATTCCCTGAACGGAAATAATTCCAGGCTGTCGAGCCGTGCTTTGGAATGATGAATAACGGGAAGTTCCTGGTGTGAATCGGCTTCGGTATCGCCGTGACCAGGGAAATGTTTGGCAACAGCAAGGATGCCGTTATTTTCCATTCCGATCATGTAAAAAAGTGACTTCCGGGTAACAGCCATCATGTCTTCGCCAAATGAGCGCGTGTTGATTACCGGGTTCAGGGGGTTGTTGTTGATGTCGATAACCGGGGCGAAGTTGATGTGAACCCCAAGTCGTTTGAGTTGCCGGGCAATCTGGCTGCCCATATCGAAAATCAGCTTATCGTCCTCAATGGCGCCCAGCATCATCTGGCTGGGGTAGCGCATAGCACTGTCAATGCGCATACCCGGTCCGCTTTCAGCATCCATGGCAATCAACAGGGGTGTTTTGGAAAGCGACTGGTAGAGGTTGGTAAGTTGGGACTGACGGTAAGGTGCGCCCTGGAAAAACACAAGTCCGCCTATATTATATTCTTTAATCAGTTTGGTTACTTCCTGTTCATTTCTGCGGTGGTTATTGGAATAAGCAGCTACCATGATTAGCTGGGCAATCCGTTGTTCCAAAGTAAGTGAGTTCAACACCGAATCAACCCAGGCCGAAGGTGACAGCAGAAACTCCGGGTCGCTCTTTTTTTCTGTCCATCGGAATCCATGTGTTTCTTCAATCTTCTCAACCGACGTGAACCTGGAAAACAGGATTACCGATAACAGAAGTCCTACTGCGATTGCCGATTTGAGATAATAACCTTTCATTGCCCTGACCTTCCCGAGAGTAGTCTATATTGGGTTGTACTGCAATAAGGTTTGCAGGGTTGCGTTTCCGGATAAAAAATTTCACAAATACCCCTGTCAGGATTATTTTTGCATATGTAATGTCCGTCGTATCAAGCCGGTGAAATCAAACAGTACCCACACATAGCAAATTGAAATCAACAACCACATCATGGATAAATTAAACCACAATGTTTCGGTTTTTTGTCCGTTAACCAGCTTCATGGGTGTGAACAACCGCGCCCTTCCGGCATTCGAGGCCGGTTCCTTATAAATGGCTCCCCTCAACGGCACAATTTCATTCCCGATCACATCATATTCCTGGTCGCTCTGGCTGCTGGTTACTACATCTTCAAGGGCCAGGTTGTGATGCTTCAGCTTCATCCGATTCACTTTATCAGAGCCGAGCATTGCGGTCATGCTGTCGGTTCGCATGGCTTTTTGCCTGATCATCAGCTGGTGCTGTTCATAAAAATGCATGCTCAGGTAGGTAAGGTAGTCGCTTGTTTCGCGTGCGATATCATCATTAACGGCAATCTCATCAAGGCGGTTCAGGTATTCGAAAGCAAAAACATCCGAAACTTTTGACATTCTGATCATTTCATTTTTCAGCAACGATATCAGCAGGTTTGCCGAATCCTCATCGGATGTGCCGACACATTGCTGCAGTGATTCTTCCAGCTTGGGGATCATGTGAAAAGTATAGTAAGAAGCCTGATCAATTCTTTGATCAACCTCATAAAACAGCTTTTCATAGCTGTTGTGTTTAAACTGCTCCACGGCAAGCGCTTCGTATCCCCACCGCGTAACCATAAAATCAGCAACCCAGGGTGTATACCGGGTGTTCCCCAGGTTCATCCGGTCGTATGAAACAAGTCCGCCACCCAGGAGCAACTGAATGGCAATAACCACCGGGATAATTCCCTTATGGAGCAGGTTGTCATTTTGCATTCCCGCAGAAAGTGCCAGTCCCAGAAGAATTCCAAAACTGGCGGCACTGAATAGAACAATCCAGTATACAAAGAAAAGCTCAGTGATGCCCAGGATCAGGTTCCCGACAAGGATGAAAAGAAATACCTGGATAGCCACCACCGGGAAAAGATAGAGAATTTTGGAATTCAGGTAACTGAACCTGCTGAATTCGAGGTATTCCTCTTTTTCAAGGATGTTTTTTTCACGGATGATCTCATCCACACTGGCGACAAGGCCTATGAAAACAGCTGCAATAACGCTGACAAACTGGTAAAACGGAAGGTTCAAATTATTCAGCAGGGTGTAATTTCCTTCTCCGCAGTAATGAAACAGCACCGAGAGAACCAGCGCAATAAGGGGACCAATGGCAATTGATTTGATGATGTCGTTAAAGCGGGAGAACTTGCATTTGAAATTCCGGATGGAAAAAATAAGCAACTGAATCTCAAGATTGGGGATTTTCACCATGCGGGCAGGCATGCGAACATTAGTTGAACGGGGCTGATCCTTAAGCAACTGTTCTTTGAGGTATTGGCTGTGCCAGTCGGCAGGCTCCATAACTCTTTTCCACACCTGTCCAAGTTTGTCGGGAAGACGGTAATTCACCAGATCAACCAGATGTGTGGGATCAATCTCATCAATCTTTTGTGTGCTGATTTTCAGGTTTTTAAGCAGGTAATTGGAGGCTCCGCTTACCGGACCGTTATATACCGCACAGCCGCCTTCGTCAAGTATCCAGATCTTGTCGAACAGCATGAATGTATTGCTGTCGGCCTGGCTGATGGAAGTGATTACAAGATTTCCCAAAAAGGAATATTCATGCAATACCTTAATTACCTTTGATGCGTCAGACATGGCCAGTCCCGAAAGCGCATTATCAACAAGCAGGATCTGTGGTTCACGAAGCAATTCAAGAGCTATATTAAGCAAACGTCGCTGTCCCGGTTGGATGTGTTTGCTGTCAGCCGGGCCTGTCACTTTATGTTTTAATTCAAGCAGGTCAAGTTTACTTAGCAAACCGTTCACCTTATCGCTGATTTCCTTCTTCGTCAGATTACTGAAAAACAAGCGGGCCGTCAGCGCCAGGTTGTCAAATACCGTCAGTTCTTCAAAAAGCAAGTCTTCCTCGGGGACAAAGCCGATTATACCTTTAAGAAAATACTTGTTTATCCACAGATCATATCCGTTGACCCGGATGTTTCCGGTGTCGGGTTTCATTTTACCTGCCAGTAGTTTCAGCAAAGTACTCTTCCCTACCCCTTCACGGCCAACAATGCCGATCAGCTGACCTGTATTTTCGATGGTAGAAAAAGCGTTGACCTCTTTCAGGCCTTTTGCTTCAGAATATTTGATCTGGTCAACCACCAGGGTTACTTCTCCTTTTTCCTCGCGTTGAATAAACCGGTTCTTCAGTCCCGAAAAAGTGATCACCGGAACGCCCTTAATAGTCAGTTCCTTACCAGGACCCAGCATCCTGAATGAGCACTGATGTTCAGAATCCTCATCAAACAGTCTGCCTGCTGTTTCAAGGCAGCGTATCACATACGATCTGATGTGATCAATGTACATAACCAGAATGTGCCTGTTCAATTGTTCCGGATCGAAGGCATCCGAAGCCGAGGTTGTCCTGGGAGCATTGTTCTCGATCCAGCTACCCTCGAGCCTCTCGTCATTGATGGAAGACCTGGGTGAAAGCAGCAGAAAATCGTTGTTGTCCTTTAACCCTGCATCCTGCTCAAGAAAGTTCCTGAACCTGCTAATCAGTATAGGCTCAACACCCAAGCATTTGTAAAGCCAATCGAGACTGTTGACGAATTTGGGACTGTCGTGCATCGGCAACAGGCAATCCTGCACAAGAAGTAGCAAATGAACCTTGTCAGTTTCAGAAAGTGTACTGTTTATTTCATTACACAGTACATCGGCCATGCCCTGTTCGACATGATCTCCTGAATAATTAGCCATGACCTCTGCAGGAATCCCGAGTTTCTGAAAATACTGCCGGATGGAAAGAAAGGGAATGGATCCCGGATCACCGGGATGAACGGATTTCAACAAATGAACGGTTCTGATGGCCAGATTAAGAATGTTTTCCTTCATTGAGACCTGTTGTTGAAACGCAGAAGTGCAGAAGTACTGACTAGAAAGTGCTGTTTTCAACAGTAAAATTAATGAAATAGGCAGTTTCTGTTCAATCTGCAGCCGGAATATCTGTTAAAAAAACTAAAAGTTTCCGTTTTAAGCCTGTGTTTTATCAATCATAGGCTCATATAGGTGATGAATATCACCGCCTAAAATGATACGAATCACCGGTAAAAATTCAACGGATGTTGATAAACAGCGTAAATTTGTATAAGAAATTAAACGATAAGAATTCAAGATATCAAAGATAGGTTTTTGTCAGATAGGGTTTATTA
>CAYVBH010000103.1:0-12216 GCA_964449015.1 uncultured Bacteroidales bacterium | reverse complement strand
TGTTAATAAGATGCCCTGCCTTGTTTTTCTTATCGGTGAGATTATGGATATCGTTTGTGTCTGTATAAAAAAAATCAAAACCTGAGTTATCCGCATACATGACAGAGGTAAGGTTGTTATTAGTGTCATACCCGTATTCGACCCATATGCCATCTGAAACCGCCTCAGTAACAGGCCCTGTGATGTGATCAACCAGATTATTTGCATTATAGCTAAAGGTTAATACCCTTCCGCTTGCCTGGTCTGTTACTGTATTTAAGAGCGCTCCATTGTAGTTAAGTGTAAGCCTGTTTCCTGATGGATCATCCAGCCATATCAACTTACCGCTTGAGGAGAAACCATATTTTGAACCGTCTTGCTGATTCCAGATATATACCCCTGAATCAAGAATGACGGTTGATTTTTCACCAAATACTCCTTTAAACTCATCCTCCTCTATTTCTCTGAAATAATGGGCTCTGCCGGTATTATCAGTAATTTTAAGGAGTGAAATGCCACTTACGTCAAATGCGGGATTTAGTGTGATTTCATATGTATGTTTCCACCCGTAACCCAAAGAGCCGGAATAAGCTAACCTGCTGTTATATACAGCGCTTAATGACAAACCCAGACCGTTTGGAGATGAGAAACCCAGATCAGAACGAAAATCAACCACATTTCCATTAAATATGCGGATTGTCTCACCTGCAAGACCGCCCCCGCCCTGCTGTTCATCATCGCCTATACCAAGATCAACATCCATAGGGGCATTTATCACCTCTATTGTGACTGTTTTATTGACAGACCCTCCCTGGCCTTCGGCAGTTATTGTGTAAATGGTGGTTTCTGTTGGAGAGACCGTTCTTGAACCGGATAAATCTACTGAACCTATCCCCTGATCAATGGTTACAGTTTCCGCGTTAGTTGTCTCCCATGTAAGTAAGGATGATTCACCATCTGTGATAGCAGCAGGATCAACAGATGCGGCTATTTCCGGAACATCTGACATGTTGATTTCAATATTTACTGTTTGATCGGTAATTATTGTTACAGCGCTGCTCCATTTCTGCACACCGCTGTCATCAGCCCTGAACAAATACTGCCCTGAAGGTATCTGAAATGAGACCATTCCTGATGAATCGGCAGTCTCATTTTTGCCCAGATATGAGCTTACTGCTGTAAACAGATAGACCCTTGCACCGGGCACATCATCCCCGCTCCGTTTCACATGAATATTAACCACACCCTTTGGAATGGAAATGGTTCTGTTCTGCCATGTAAAATCTGCTGACCAGAACTGCTGACCCATATAGTCTGCCCTGACCTTGTATGCCTTTTCAGGGAGATTGAATGTTACCTGCCCATTAATGTCTGTGGTTAGGTTTTTACCCATATAGGCGCCAGAGGAGGTAAAGAGGTAGGCAGTAACCCCCTGTAATGGCGTCTGTGTCCCCTGATAAAAGTCTTGCACTGTGATAACCACATCCTGATGGGGGATATCAAGGCTTCCAGTGAGGGTATCAGGCACAGTATAATTGGCGGACCAGAACTGGTTACCCAGATAATCTACCCTGATCTTGTAGTTGCCGTTTGAAAGGGGAAAGTTGACTGTTCCATTACTGTCAGAGATTTTATTCAAACCTAAGTATGTGCCTGATTCAGTGAAGAGGTAGCAGTTAACTCCTGCCAGAGGGGCAGAATTGGCAGTAACTGTAAAATTGAATATACCTCCGCCTGCTGAGATGGCTACAGGGGTTACCTGGTCTGCAATGAGTGTTTCTGCATTGCTCCAGTACTGGCTGGCCATGTAATCTGCCCTGAACTTGTGAGGCCCTGAAGGTGTCCGGAAGGTTGTTTTACCTGAACTGTCTGTGGCCTTGTTGATACCAAGATAGGTGCCTGTCCCTGTATAAAGGTAGACATTAACATTTTCAAGGGGCTGGCCTGTGCCGGTTACTGTTACCTCCGCCTCTGCCATAGGTATATTTACTGAGCTGTTCTGCCACGTAAAAGCATCTGACCAGAACTGCTGGCTCATATAGTCTGCCCTGACTTTATAGCTGTTCTGGGGTAGACTAAATGTAACCAGGCCGTTTGCGTCTGTTGCCCTGGTTTGCCCCATATATGTGCCGGAAGAGGTGTAAAGAAAGACATTTGCCCCCTGAACAGGATTTTGAGTACTTTGATATGAGTCATGTACGGTAATAACTACATCCTGATGGGGAATATCAAGGCTGCCAGACAGGGTGGTAGGAACACTGTAGACACCTGACCAGTATTGATACCCGAGGTAATCTACCCTCACCTTATAGTTGCCATTTGCCAGGGAAAAACTGACCACACCATTACTGTCTGTAGTCTTATTTAACCCTAGATAGGTACCTGATTCAGTGAAGAGGTAGCAATTTATACCTGATAGAAATGCCGCGCCATTTGTGACTGTGAAGGGAAGGATTCCGCCTCCTGTTGATATCGCAACGGGATTTACCTGATCTGCAACCAGGGTTTCAACATTGCTCCAGTACTGGCTGGCCTGGTAATCTGCCCTGAATTTGTGTGACCCTGAAGGTGTACGGAATGTTGCTTTTCCGGAACTGTCTGTTGCTTTGGTGATACCAAGATAGGTGCCTGTCCCGGTGTAAAGGTAGACATTTACATTTTCAAGAGGCAACCCCATGCCGGTTACTGTTATCTCTGCATCTGCCATGGGTATATTTACAGAGCTATCCTGCCATGTAAAATTATCTGACCAGAACTGCTGGCTCATATAGTCAGCCCGTACTTTATAACTGTTCTGGGGTAGATTGAAGGTCACCTGACCATTGGCGTCTGTTGTCAGATTCTGACCCATATAGGCGCCTGAAGAGGTGTAAAGGTAAACCTTAATACCCTGGATCGGTTCCTGTGTTGACTGATAGACCCCCTGCACTGAAATTACTACATCCTGATGAGTAACAGATATTGAAACATCCGTATTCCCGGCTACAGCAGTCTGGTTACTCCAGTACTGATAACCCAGGTAATCTGCCCTGACCTTGTAATTTCCCTCAGGCACAGTAAACTGGGCAACCCCTGACCCATCGGTTGCCTTAGTGATGCCAAGATATGCCCCGGCGGCACTATACAGGTAGGTCTGTATTCCTGACATAGGCGTCCCTGCAGATTTTTGGACTGTCACCTGCATAACCCCGCCGCCTGCGTTTATCGGTATGTTATTTGTACCCTGCTGAATGGTTGTGACACTGCTCCAGTATTTATTACTTAAGATATCTGCCCTGAACTTATATGCACTGCCAATGGGAAGATCAAAGGTAACCTCACCGTTTGTATCCGTGGTTTTGTTTATTCCCAGGTATGCCCCTGCACCTGTAAAAAGGTAAACCTTAACAGATTGGGAAGCACCTGCTGATGTAGTGACCGTAACCAATGCTGTTTCATCGGGAATCGTTAAAGAGGCAGTCAATGTTTCCGGCAATGGAATGATATCGCTCCAGAACTGGGTGCCAAGATAATCCACCCTGAATTTATAGTTACCTACCTGGAATGATGCGGTATCAAAAATTGCTGTTCCGCTGCTATTAGTGGCTGTGTTTATACCAGTATAGGCGCCTGCCCCTGTAAAGGCATATGTACTTGCCCCGGTAACAGTGACACCTTTACCGGTAAAAATGCTCAATTCAAAATTGGCAGCAGATACACTCCCTGAAATAAAGAAAAACAGGATTAACTGGATAAAGCAAAAAAACACCGCAACAGACTTTTTATGGTTCGATCTCATCTTTTACCTCTGTTTAATTTCAAATATTGTACCCATGATAAAAATGGGATTAAAAACAATAAAACCGCTGTAAGACAAAAAAAAGCACTTAAAATTTCCGGATAAACTAATGGAAACAAGTGAAAATTTTTGTTTATTCGTAAAATCTGTTTGGGAAAAACTTAATAGGTAAAGCTATGGTAATGCAATGCGGAGAATATAGAGATATCAAAATTAAAAGGCAATATATTTTTTTAAGTTTTTATAAATTCTTTCCGGGTATTTTAAAAAGCGATGCCATGGATTAAAAATGTTAATTCCACACTTCATAGCGAGAGGCTCTGGGGTCTTTACAGCGAATCAATGCGGCTTCTTGAGGTGGATTCTTGTACCCCGTTGACTTCATCTGTGGGCTTGACATCTATCGCTTTCATCATCCCTGTTTCCGCCTTATGACACTCAAGCCCAGGTTTGTGTACAAATATTCATTGGCCTCATATACAGTGTCGTCCGACAAATCCGGGGCCGAGTAAATATAACGCATAAAATTTTCTATAGCTTCAGCCGTGATTCTGTTCTCCGCCGCCTTTTTTCCTTCCAGAAAATAATTGTTGCGACCCTCGGACAATTCATGTTTCAATACGACAAAGGCCTCATCGATTGC
Organism: uncultured Bacteroidales bacterium; assembly: GCA_964449015.1. Lineage (GTDB taxonomy): Bacteria > Bacteroidota > Bacteroidia > Bacteroidales > UBA10428 > UBA5072. Next base: position 7,816 of record CAYVBH010000103.1, on the reverse strand, counting down.
CTCACTTAACAGGTTGTTTTTTAGTTCCTGCACTGTCGGAAGTTCAATGGGGTCACTGTTAACACCTTTGCTGGGATCACCGGGGATGTACCGGTCAGTAGCAGTAGCTTTTTTTTCGACCGTGTGGGCCTGCCCGATCTCGGATGTAGTATAGTTGATTACTTTTAAGGCAATGATTACTTCTCCCTGTAGTTTTAAATCATATATTTCATATCGCCAGTCTGAATAAACGTCTTCTTCAATTTGTTGTGGTGTTTGAATAAACCTTTGTTCTGCATTTGACAGATTTTGTTTTGCCTTATTAACACTAGCCTCACTAAGTGTTATGGCCATAGTACCCAATCCTGCGGAAAGTGCACTCAACGGGCTGTTACTAGCGGATTGCTGCTGGGTCTTCATAATCTGGTTCTGTTGTTGAATGGTATTATTATGGCTGGCTTGAGCCTGCAAAACACTCTGTTGAGCGGAATGAACATCAGCCTGCGCTGACTGGTAGGCAGGGTTCGGCATCCAACGGGTACCACTGACATATCGAACGCTTCCGTATGATGGACGCTCTCGTCCGGATTCTTTCATACTGACCCTGATCACTTCTCCCTTTATACCTGCCTGGATTCCTTTTATTTTTTTTACTTCGAGCGCGGTTGATTCATCCAGAAATCCCTGCCCCAGGCCTTGTTCATGTAGAATGTCATTTATGGCATCACGATCCAGAATTGTAATATTTTTCAACCCGTCTTTACCTTTCATTTTTGCGAGGAGTTGCTCCTCAACCAGCCCATGAACTCCGGGTTCTTCCGATTTATTTTCAATATCAAGAGAAATACGAAACTCAAGTTCTTTAAACAACTGCCGTTTTGCATCGGCGAGTTTCCGGTCTAGATCAGGATACAGAGAGCTGTGCTCTTGCTGTGCCAAGAGATAGTAAGCAACCGCCGTTCCTATCCGGCTAAAATCCTTAGATTTCATGATATCTTCTGCCTGAGAGTAATAGGTACCGGCAACTGTTGAATTTATTTCGGCTAATTGCTCTTCTGTGTCGAGGTAGCCGGGAGCGAATTGTGATAGCTTTGTCAACTGTGCTTTTGCAACCACATAATTTCCATTGTTATTGGCTTCCATCGCTTCATTATAAAGTAGTCCGGCCCATTCATTGATAAATTTTTGGCGATATGTCAGCAGCTCCGGATTATTTGGTTCGAATTCAAGTCCTTTTCCGATTTCTTCATATGCTTTGAGGTACTTTTTATTTTTCCAGGCCTCATGTGATAATAGCAGGTGATGACGGGCACGCTTTTTATTCTTCAAGTTTTCTTTTTCGGAATATCTGACGGCTTTTTCAATGGATTCGTACGCGCTGGGATAATTTGAGTTTCTCAGCCCCTTATCGGATTCAGTTTCAAAATATTCGGCAGCTTTTTCTTTGAGCTCAACAATTTTTTGGTGGATATCAGGGAACGTTGATTCACAAATTGTGTATGATTCCATCTCACTTATCGCATTATCCCACTGTTTATCGATTATACCTTTATCAAAACTGGTAGCAATTTTCTCTTCAATTTCTTTGAAGTGTATGTTGACTTCATTGAACTTTGAAACATATTGAGAATTATTCGGCTGGTACCCTAAGGCTTTTTTAAAGGCTTTGTGTGCATTAGGCAGGTCATTATCCCTTAAGAATCTCAAGCCTCGTTTAAAGCTTTCTCCAGCCGCTTGGATTTTCGCTTCTTCAAGTTCAGTTTGTATTTTTTCGCGCTTTTTATCATTTATTTTTTCGTCCGAAAGTACTTCCTCGTATTTTTCAATTGCCTGCTCATAGGCACGCATCTTCATATATTGCTGCCCTTCCTTGTATGCTTTTTGCGCCAATACCGGTGAAAAGGCTATGAGTTGCAATAATAACGTGCACACCCAATAAAATAGTTTTCTTTTCATTTCAGCTCGAGCTCCTGATTATCGCCCTCTTCAACAGCCGGAGCAGGGGCAACTAATTGTTTCTGCTGTGGAATAATCTCAGCCGGCCGCTGACGACCTTCAATAATACCAAACACACGTATTGAGGAGACAGTCGAATCCGTCACATAAATATTATTGTTACTATCTACATCGATTCCATTTAGTTGTCTGAATTGGCCAAAACCATCTGCCTCTGATCCAAAGGCAAATTGAAATTTTATCAACTCCGGGTGTATTAGCTGAACGCGATTGTTCCCTGCATCAGCCACTACTAATATGTCATTTGAAGTCAGCGCAATATCAACGGGATCGTCAAATTGTTTATACCCGTCACCGGACTCACCTATAGATTGTAAAAAATTGCCCTTATTGTCAAACACTTGTATTCGATTGTTTCCCCGGTCAACCACAAACAACCTGTCCTGGGAATCAAGTGCCAATGCAGTTGGCTGACGGAATGTTCCGTTTGCCGCGATTTCATTGTCGCTATTATCGCTTGTATTCCCGAATGCTTTTAAAAAAATGCCGTCTTTATTGAAAATCTGTAACCGATCGTTGCCTGTATCAGCAACATAAATAGTACCGTCTTTTGCGACGACAATACCGCTGGGCTCTTTGAACTGGCCGTTCTTACGGCCGCGTTCACCGAAAGTGAACACAAAATTTCCATCCGGATCAAAAACCTGAACACGATTGTTGCCCGTGTCTGCTACATAGATATATCCTTTCGGACCATAATCTACAGCAGATGGGTTGCTGAATTGACCTTCTCCTCGACTTTTTTTTCCCCCAATAATGCGATTACCGATTCCTGTAATATACAATGTGTTGTTATTACTGGACAGGGTATATATTGTACCGGATTGCGTAATCCTGATATCTGTCAACTGAGGCTGGGCTTGGATAGAATCCTTATAATCCGCACTCATCAATAATTTTAAGCCTGAAGTGTCAAGGGCTGGTTTTGTGCTTCCACTTACCTCGTATTCCTGTAGACGTATATTCCCTGAATCGATGACGAAAATGTGCCCATGGTTATCGGCAACAATTCCGGCTGGTCTTTTAAACTGACCCCGGCCTCTTCCTTCTGAGCCGAAGGTCATTAATAAATTTTTATTAATGTCGAATTTTTTAACACTGTGTTCAGCCTGTTCTGTAATATAAATATCACCCCGAAAATCCACTGAGATTGAGACCGCCCGGGTTAGATATTTTTTAGCGGAATTAAGGAATTGCAACCGCAGGACATCATTTTTCATGATATCAATAATCTGGATTTCACTTTCTTCGGGCAGCAAAATGTAGGCTCTGTTCATTGCATCGATAGCAATATCTGCAGGGGGAACATCAAAAGGAATGCGAAACCGGTATACTCCCTTTGCACTGAAAACCTGCAACCGTTTATTTCCGGTGTCGGCAACATAGATCATTCCCTGCGCATCTACTGCCACTCCCGATGGTTTCCTTAATTCACCACGATCAGGTCCTTCACTTCCGAACACCGACTCAAAGTTACCCTCACCGTCAAAGATCTGTATTCGGTTATTGTTGGTGTCAGCTACTACAACATGACCGTCTGGAGACAGAGCGATTCCTTCCGGACTGTTGAATTCACCATCACCACGGCCACAGGAACCGAATTCTTTGATCAGGTAACCAGCTGAGTCGGCAATCGATACTTTGCAGAGTTTTGAGTCAAGAATGTATATGTTCCTGGATCCTGAAACTGCGGTATCAATAGGTTGTTTGAATCCTAAACGGAGTTCATTGACGAAACTCACATCTTCAAAAGCACTGACTTGCCCAGCTGACTGGGAAAATGCGATAACACTAGACGAAATGGATACTTTTAATAAATTTTTAAGATAGCGCATAATGAGAACACTTTATTTTGATAAGAATTCCCTTTTTGATGAATGAAGTATATGGAGTTCGGCATTTTATGTCAATACAAAATAACCCCACTATATTGTAGACCCATTTACCAACCCCAAAATGAAAAGTGCGTAATGCAAGGATGAATACAGGTATGTGATAATAATATGATAATTCATGAACGTTATCCCTATTTCATTTTCAGATTCAGGTCAATTTTCCCGGGCGAGCAATTAAGGACATTCAGCATGAAAGTCCCGAAATCTTTTAAGGCTATTTTTTCTGAAAGTGTTGTTGCTGACGAATCAGATTGGATATCAAGCTTGGCGATCTGACCGCTGAAGCTTTTCTGTTTAATAGATGAAATTTCTTCAAAATCCCGCATTAGAATTTTCTTGAGAATGACCATTTGTGGATAAGTAATGTTGCTTATGGTAACCTCAACAGATTCGCTGCTCGATTCAAAACCTTTTTCAATTTTTTCGATCAGGTCGTCAACAGCCTTTTTGGCAGCTTCCTCGACAGCTTTCTTCGATCCGGTGATCATATTTATATGTGGATAGGCTCCGTCCGCAGAAGCAGTGGCCATCACTTGACCGGTGTCAGCTCTTATGGCATTTAGAGTTACGTTTGCCCCATAAGCCTTCATGCCGCCTGATTCAATAGCCGACTGCTGTGCCACGGCTCTTCCTGATACCAGCATCCCGGAGCCGTATTGAAGTGCCAGGGCCTGGGCGGCCTTGGGATCATTATTCAACAGGGCCTGGACAGCCTGGTCATGTTTAATGCTTTTCTGAACGAGTTTTTCGTCTACAACATCAAAGCTCTTGTCCAGCAATGCCTGATTAACCACTACTGAACTGTATGGACTGTAATTGATCTGTCCGTTGAGCTCTTCTGATATCAGGGTCATCACCGATGGAAACTCCTGCTGCTTTTTCTTTTTGCTTTGAGTGGCAAGGACACCTTTTTGACCAAGGTACCGTGACAGCTTGTTTCTGTCCACACTGATTCTGAGCACAATCGTCAGAAACTGGCCGTCCATGTAGTTGGATATCTGCTCCTCTTCTGTTATGAACTCAAAAGGGCCCTGAAGAAGTTCGGATCTTTTAAGGTTAAAGTTCACCTCATCCTCTGTCCCTTTTTGAATCAGACTTTTCATTGCTTCCGAAACAGATTTTTTTAACGCAGCCTGATAAGCTAGCTTTACCGCACTAAGTTTATCATCACCAACGACAACAGCACTTCCTTTGCCTGTAAACACCGTATTTTGTGCAGACACGATCCCTGCCGTTAAAAATATGCACATCAGGATGTAAGAAATAATCGTCTTTTTCAATGGTAACCTCACTTATCGTTATTGAAGGGCTCCTCCCGGGCAGCTGACAGTAAAATCCCAGCTTGTTCCCTTGCCATCACATGCAGGCTGCACTACAATCTGCAATTGCCCGCCGGGAACTGATATCGGCACATCAACAGAACTGCTCCCGTTCGTACACCCAGTATCGAGAATGGACACCCCGCGGTGCATGACGATAATTCTGTCTTTTACAGAGTATAGACTGTATTTTATATTCGCCGTACCTGTAGTCCCCCCCAGACTGACATTAATCGACGCCGGAGTATCTCCTCCGGATTGAGACTTTATATTGCATTGAACATTTCGTATATCGAGCTTGTCCTGTGGCACACTGCCGAGTATTGCGCTGGCGGCTGCAGCACCGGTCAAATCGCCTGCACCGGCTCCGCCGCCTGTATTCATACATTTGGCCGCGGAATAGTCAAACTCATATCCGGTACAGACGCACTTCATTGTTGACCCGTCTGTCATTGTAAAATTATTGGCACATGCGTCGGATACTCCGCTGCCAACCTTGACTGATCCGCCCCCGCTCCCGGGGTTGACCTGTTCTCCAATGAGCCTGTCTCTGATCTTCTGCCACCCCTCACGTCCTTCCCGTTCCAAATTTGCTTGCTCCCTCTCGAGCGTAGCCATTTGACTGGTAAAATTTTCATCACTCAATGTTCCATTTTGCATCTGTTGAATCATTTTTATGGCGGCTTCGGTCATATCCTTGACTTTCTGTGCGTCACGTTTGTCAATTTCAGAAAGGGAATCATTGATACTGCTGATTGTACTGTTCCAGCCATTGGTGAATCGTTCTTCATCAGACCTCCGTTGATCTGCCCTCCGTTGATCCGCCTCTATCTCCTGCTCCTGCGTCTTTCTTCTTTCCTCTTCAATGTTTACCTTATCCACTCTATCAGGAGACCTGGAAATCCGCGCGCTGGCAATCATGGTATTTTCTGTTTCGGAATAACCTGCGGCATTCGTCCCGGTGAAATCACGAACTGCTTCCCATGCCGGGTTGTTCGGGTCCGCAAATCCTTGGTCCTGCCATTGTGCCTGTTCTTCTGCAGTGATTTGATTGTCGACCATAGCGCCGGTAAGGTCATCAATTCCTTTTGGTTCTCTCCGACGAACGGCATCGGTCACTTCCTCAGCCACCTCTCCTTCATTCCTGCGATAATCCGGTATTTCCGGAATCAATGATACGGCACTTCGAATGGCAATAGCCTCTCCATCTCCAGCCCCTGCATCAGATCCAAGGGTCCGGTTCGTTCTTTGTAACTCATCGCGTTTGGTAGTATACGCAGCCAGGAGTTCCTCCCTCCTTTGCCTGACCCATGGATCATCCTGATTCGGGTTTTTATCCAGATCACGCATCCTTTGCCCGATAAGATTTATCTCATGGAGTCCATCATCCATATCGAGAATAGCATCCTGCCGTCTGTCCTGTACTTTCCGTTTCATATCAGCTGCTGCCCGATCAGCCTCGGAATCGTACATTGCATTGTCATAAATGGACTGTATCCCGGTCATTTCTCCAACAATTCGGCGGGCGCTTTCAATATTCGCTCTTGTTGCGCTAGGGGCTTCTCCCGCTGCTCTTGCCCTTTCAATTTCCCGCTGTGCTTCCTCCCGACCAATTCTATCACCCATACTTTCGCCCATCGCCGCAGGATTGATGGCTTCACTTATTACGCGGGTTGTAGCTTTATCAGCTGCCAACCACTCATCAGGCTCACGTCCTTCTGCACGTGCTCTTTCAATCTCTTTTTGCCGTTCTTCCTGTGCGATTTGGGATGCATGATCATAAATGTCACCTCCAACTAAAGTTTTTCCAGTTTGAACACCGGCACGAATGGGATCAAAATCACGCCCCTCCTCTGCTGCAGCTTCTCTTTCTTTTTGCACACCGTGGGAAACAATCCCAGCTGCCATTGTAGCGCCTACTGCCTGGCCAACTCCTTGTTTTATAGTAGGTTTACCCGCATATACACTTGATGAGGCACCACCTTCAACTGTTACTGATTTAGACACCTTTGGAGAGGCCTTGGGAATGTATGATGAACTAGCCTTTCCACCATCAAGAAGAGAAGGTGTAGGCTTGCTGCCTTTACCAACCACAGTTTCAGCTGTTGCTTCTTTGCCATAAACCTTACCACCTTTACCAACTACTGTTTCGGCCGTTGCCTCTTTGCCGTAAACCTTGCCGCCTTTACCAACCACTGTTTCGGCCGTTGCCTCTTTGCTGTAAACCTTGCCGCCTTTACCAACTACTGTTTCGGCCGTTGCCTCTTTGCTGTAAACCTTGCCGCCTTTTCCTCCGACTTTATCTATCTTAGTTTTTCCCGGTATCGATTCATTATCCATTGTCGGCGTATCAGGCATTTCCAACGTTTTCCATTTGGGTTGGCCTGTACCGCCCGCTGCTTCATATTCTTTCATGAAATCCTGTTTCCACTGGTTGCGTGCCGATGGAGATCCCGGCGGAACCTCCACCTCCGGAGTTTCACCGGGAGACCTTCGCGCCATCTCTCTCCCCATCTGCTGCGCATTCGTCCTTGTCTCCCATGAATCAACTGCTTTTCCTCCGACTTTATCTATCTTAGTTTTTCCCGGTATCGATTCATTATCCAT
>CAYVBH010000102.1:0-12236 GCA_964449015.1 uncultured Bacteroidales bacterium | reverse complement strand
AGTCACATTATTAACGTATTGCATGGTGTCATAAGGAATGTGGTCGTAAGATAGCATGTAGTTTCCATCCGGGACATTGGTGAATTGATAAGCCCCGTTAGCATCACTCATAGTGGTTGCCAGCACCGTTCCCCCGGGACTGGTCTTCAGTTTCACTTCTACATTATCAATATCGTATTTTGCAGCATTGTATGTGGGCATATTAGGCGCCGGGTACCCTGCGGTTGCCTTTTTAAGATAACGTGTTTTGCCGCTGATAACATGTCCTAATCCCCCAAAATATACGGTAACTGTATCTGTGCGAACACAACCATAGTTATCAACTGTCAGTGTGTAGGTAGTAGTAGCTGACGGAGAGGCCAATGGCTGGGCGATCCATGTATTATTTAACCCTGCCGCAGGTAACCAACTGATAGTTCCCGGACCGTTGTTAACATCTCCGATCTGAACAGGCGTGCCGGAATATGTTACCGTTGGGCCCGCTTCTGTTATAGGTATCGGGCTGACGACCATGGTAACCGTATCAGACAATGCTGGATTATTTGATGTACATCCCAGATTAGAAGTCAGTTGACAATGGATATAATCTCCATTGTTCAGTGCATTGCTGGAATATGCGCTGTTCGTTGCGCTTGTTATAAGGCTGCCATTCAAATACCACTGATATGCAGGTGTTGAACCTCCGTTTACAGGCGTTGATGTAAAACTGACAAGTGTATGAGAACAGGTAGGATTATCAAATGCCTGTATGCTGACACTCACAGGGAAACCTGAATTAACCGTTATCGTTCCTGTGGAGGTTACTGCTCCGCAACCGCCTGCCAAGGTAACTGTGTAGATATATGTTCCTATTGCGGTAGGAGTTCCGTTAATAGTCAACACATTCGATGCCCAAGCGCCTGTTACTCCCGTGGGTAAACCAGTGATTGTTGCTCCTGTGGCACCCGTGGTAGCATAGGTGGTATTTGTGATCGCAGTATTGATACAATTCGCCTGTGTTCCACCAGCAGTCAATGTGATTGTATTATCTGGCGTAACCGTTATTGTTCCATTGGCTGTTACTGCTCCACAACCGCCTGTTAAGTTAACCGTGTAGGTAAATACTCCGGACACTGTTGGTGTACCGCTTATCGTAACAACACCAGCAGCCCAGTTACCTGTTACTCCTGCTGGCAAACCTGTGACTGTAGCTCCTGTGGCGCCGGTAGTTCCATAGTTCGTTGTAGTGATCGCAGTATTGATACATTTCGTTTGAGTTCCTCCAGCAGCTAATGTGATCGTATTGTCTGGCGTTACTGTTATCGTTCCTGTGTTTGTTAATGCTCCGCAACCTCCTGTTAATGTAACCGTGTATGTAAATACTCCGGATACTGTTGGTGTGCCGTTTATCGTAACAATACCTGCAGCCCAGCTACCTGTTACCCCAGCTGGCAAACCGGTGACTGTGGCTCCTGTGGCGCCTGTAGTTCCATAGTTTGTCATTGTGATCGCAGTATTGATACATTTCGTCTGAGTTCCACCGGAGATCAATGTGATCGTATTATCTGGTGTTACCGTTATTGTTCCATTGGCTGTTACTGTTCCACACCCACCTGTTAGCGTAACAGTGTAAGTAAATGCCCCAGAAACTGTTGGTGTGCCGCTTATCGTAACAACACCTGCAGCCCAGCTACCTGTAACACCAGTCGGCAAACCTGTGACTGTAGCTCCTGTGGCGCCAGTAGTTCCATAGTTTGTCGTTGTGATCGCAGTATTGATACATTTCGTCTGAGTTCCACCAGCGGCCAATGTGATCGTATTGTTTGGTGTTACTGTAATTGTTCCGCTGGCATTTGCCGCACCGCAACCACCTGTCAATGGTATGGTGTAATTGAAAGTGCCTGATGCTGTTGGTGTGCCGCTGATGGTGATTGTGTTTGATGCCCATGATGCAGTTACCCCAGCCGGCAAGCCTGTTGCTGTTCCAATGCCGGTAGCGCCGTTTGTCGTGTGCGTAATAGCCGTCAATGCAGTACTTACGCAAAGCGTTGGTGTCGAGGATGCAACGGAAACGGTATTATTTGGTATTACGGTTATTGTTCCGCTGGCATTTGCCGCACCGCAACCACCTGTCAATGGTATGGTGTAATTGAAAGTGCCTGATGCTGTTGGTGTGCCGCTGATGGTGATTGTGTTTGATGCCCATGATGCGGTTACGCCTGCGGGTAATCCTGTAGCTGTTCCAATTCCGGTAGCGCCCGTTGTCGTGTGCGTAATAGCCGTCAAAGCATTATTAATACACAGCGTCGGTGTTGAGGAAGCAACCGATACTGAATTATTTGGTATTACGGTTATTATTCCGCTGGCATTTGCCGCACCGCAACCACCTGTCAATGGTATGGTGTAATTGAAAGTGCCTGATGCTGTTGGTGTGCCGCTGATGGTGATTGTGTTTGATGCCCATGATGCGGTTACGCCTGCGGGTAATCCTGTAGCTGTTCCAATTCCGGTAGCGCCGGTTGTCGAATGTGTAATTGCCGTCAAAGCGGAACTAATGCAGAGCGTTGGTGTCGAGGAAGCCACTGATACGGTATTATTTGGTATGACGGTTATAGTTCCGTTGGCATTTGCTGTGCCGCAGCCGCCAATCAGTGGTATACTGTAGTTGAAAGTGCCAGATGCCGTTGGTGTGCCGCTGATGTTGATGGTGTTTGATGCCCAAGATGCAGTTACCCCAGCCGGCAAGCCTGTAGCTGTTCCAATGCCGGTAGCGCCGCTTGTCGTGTGCGTAATAGCCGTCAATGCAGTACTTACGCAAAGCGTTGGTGTCGAGGATGCAACTGATACGGTATTATTTGGTATTACGGTTATTGTTCCGTTGGCATTTGCCGTGCCGCAGCCGCCTGTCAGTGGGATAGTGTAGTTAAAAGTTCCTGATGCCGCTGGTGTACCGCTGATGGTGATTGTATTTGATGCCCATGATGCCGTCACCCCTGTAGGCAATCCTGTGGCTGTTCCAATGCCGGTAGCGCCGGTTGTCGTGTGGGTAATAGCTGTCAAAGCATTACTAATGCACAGCGTTGGTGTTGAGGATGCAACAGATACAGTATTATTTGGTATTACCGTTATTGTTCCGCTGGCATTTGCCGTACCGCAGCCACCTGTCAATGGTATGGTGTAATTGAAAGTGCCTGATACCGTTGGCGTGCCGCTGATGGTAATTGTGTTTGATGCCCATGATGCAGTAGCACCTGCCGGTAATCCTGTAGCTGTTCCAATGCCGGTAGCGCCGGTTGTTGTGTGCGTAATAGCCGTCAAAGCAGTATTAATGCACAGCGTTGGTGACGAGGAAGCAACTGATACGGTATTATTTGGTATTACCGTTATTGTTCCATTGGCTGTTATTGTTCCGCAGCCACCAGTTAACATGACTGTATAAGTAAATGTTCCGGATACCGTTGGTGTGCCGCTAATCGTAACAACATTACTTGCCCAGTTGCCTGTTACTCCGGTTGGCAAACCGGTGATCGTCGCTCCTGTAGCGCCGGTAGTTCCATAGTTTGTCGTTGTGATCGCAGTATTGATGCATTTCGTCTGAGTTCCACCGGCGCTTAATGTAATCGTATTGTTGGGGTTAACTACTATTGCGCCTCCTGTTCCGGCAACTGGCGATGTGCAACCATTTACGGAAGACGATGCCAGTAAACGATACCAATAGGTACCGCTCGCCGTTATACCTGAAACGGTCAAACTAAGGGAAGTAGCGCCCGAATAGGATGCGCCTGTCGGAGTTCCTGAACTAACATTGGTATAAGGGCCGACTGATGCTGTGGCATATTGCCACTGATAGGTCATTCCTGTTCCATTCGACACGGTAGCTGTGATTACGCTTGAACCACCAATACATATAGTGGCCGGTGAGGCCGATGCTGCTCCAACCGTAGGATCAGGAACTACTGTTACCACCACCGGGGTGCGGGTTACAGATGCACAACCGACATTCGCTGCCCATGTAATTAACACTGATCCGTTACCAGAAGCGTTATAGCCTGCTGTGTTTGTCTGGCTTGTACCTGCATTATACGATCCGCCGCCGCCACCGTTGGTTGGCTCATCCCATGAAGCACCGCCGCCGGAATATCCGCCGCCGCCGCCGCCGCCGGTATGTCCGCCGCCGCCGCCGCCGCCAAATCCTCCAAGTCCCGATGTCGAATGACAGGCAGCACCACCGGCACCGCCATTGACAAAGCCATATGCCCAGGTAGTTGGACAACAACTTGAATTTGCAGCACCATTTCCTAATAATCCGCCAGCATTACCGGCACATGCGCCGCCTCCGGCCTGGGTAGCGCCATAACCGCCGACTCCGCCTACTCCATAATTGGCAGGAGTATTTCCAAGAGCGCTATTTCCATTTACACCTGATGTTGTTGTTACGGCATCAGCGCCGATAGGTACAAAAGTATTGTCATGGCAGGCAACACCGCCGCCGCCACCGGCGATGATCAGAGGTGTATTCGAGCTTGTAGTGACAAATGACCCTCCACCGCCGCCTCCGCTACCGAAGGTGGTGGCAACAATGCCATCTGCGCCAGCTCCGCCAACCAATACTTTCAATACGTCACCGGGAGTCACATTAAAGGTTCCTACCATTCTGGCTCCTTTACCGCCTGCCGGTGTCCATGAAGAAGCCTTGCCTCCTGTGGCACCTATTGCTGTTATTGTTAATGAAGTAATTCCTGTAGGAACTGTGAAATTCTCAATAGTTCCTGTATATGAAAATGTCTGTGAACCCGAAGATCCAATAGGTGTGTATGCTTCCGCATAATATGTAGTGGTGGTTGCAAGGGTTACTGAATAATTTGCACCGCTGGCGCTACTACCAATTGCCGACCCTCCAGTGGCAACAGTGTACCAATTGATGGTATTACCGGCTGAAGTAGCATTTAGTTGAGATGTGCCGCCTGTACAAATAGTTGTTGGGTTGGCTGTAACCCCTGTTGGTGCAGAAGGTATTGGCGTTACTGTCACCGTAATCGGCGTGCGTGTTACAGATACGCAGCCAGTATTAGCTACCCATGAAATTAACACCGAGCCGTTACCAGAAGCGTTATAGCCTGCTGTGTTTGTCTGGCTTGTACCGGCATTATAAGAACCGCCGCCGCCACCGTTGGTTGGCTCATCCCATGAAGCGCCGCCGCCGGAATATCCGCCGCCTCCTCCGCCGCCGGTATGTCCGCCGCCGCCACCACCGCCAAATCCTCCAATGCCTGCTGTTGAATGACAGGCAGCGCCTCCTGTGCCTCCGTTGACAAAGCCATATGACCAGGTAGTTGTACAACAACTTGGATTTGCAGCACCATTCCCTAATAATCCGCCGCCATTACCTGCACATGCGCCGCCTCCGGCCTGAGTAGCACCATAACCGCCGACTCCGCCTACCCCATAATTGGCAGGAGTATTTCCAAGAGCGCTATTTCCATTTACACCTGATGTTGTTGTTACGGCATCAGCACCTATAGGAACAAAAGTATTGTCATGGCAGGCTACGCCACCGCCACCACCGGCAATGATCAGAGGAGTATTCGTACTTGTAGTGACAAATGACCCTCCACCGCCGCCGCCGCTACCGAAGGTGGTGGCAACAACGCCATCTGCGCCAGCCCCGCCAACCAATACTTTCAATACCTCACCGGGAGTAACATTAAAGGTTCCTACCATTCTGGCCCCTTTGCCTCCTGCCGGTGTCCAGGAAGATGCTTTACCTCCTGTGGCGCCGATTGCAGTGATAGTGACTGAAGTTATTCCTGTAGGAACTGTAAAATTCTCAATAGTACCCGTATATGTGAATGTCTGAGAACCAGAGCTTCCACCGGAAGTATAAGCTTCTGCATAATATGTTGTGGTCGTTGCAGGGCTGACGGAATAATTTGATCCGCTGGCACTGGAACCGATAGCTGTACCGCCTGTGGAAACAGTGTACCAATTAATTGAATTTCCTGCTGATGTAGCATTCAGTTGAGAGGCACCACCGGCGCATATAGTCGGAGGTGATGCTGTAACCGGTGTCGGAGTCGAAGGTATTGCGGATACACTCACTGTAACAGGCGTTCTGGCAGATATGCAACCGGAACCAATAGTGTAACGGACAATTCCATTCCATATACGCGGAGAATAGGTTACGCCAAAAGGATATTCAATACCTATTCCTTCTTTAACCTGAATTTGAGAATTTGCCACATAAATATTCCCCAGTGTAGTCCCATTAGTATACTGAAGAGTGACACCATTGGTAGTTGTTATATAGAATGCGTATGTCTGCCCTGCCAATAAAGTCAAATTCATATTTAAATTTAACGGGGTGGCGACACCTACACCATTTGATACAATGCCTGAAGCTGAACCTATTTGTGTCCATGCTCCTGATGTAGCTTCGAAGCCTACATGGGTACCTGTTTTATAGTATACAAGAATATTTGCAGTTGATCCGGTAGGGATATTTACATCAAAACTTGAAATAGTAATATTTTGTAAAATATTTACATCAAACATATTCCCGTCCTGACTATTGCCACCGGCAAATGTAGTAGTAATCGTACCACTGCCACCGCCACCGGGAGTGTTAGCCTCCGCATAATATGTAGTGCTGGTTGTCGGGCTGACTGCGTAATTTATCCCGCTGGCGCTGGAACCGATATAGGAACCACCTGTCGGGACCGTGTACCAATAAATGGTGTTGCCGGCCGAAGTAGCATTTAGCTGAGATGAGCCGACACCACAAATTAGTGCAGGTGAAGCCGTAACCGGCGTAGGAGCCGCTATTGGATTTACTGTTATGGTAACACTTCCGCAACCGGCTGACCAGCAACCACCTACTGCGGCATTGTATGCTCGCGCATAGTATGTCGTCGTGGAGGTGGGAGAAACTGAAAGGCTAAGTCCTGGTAAACTTGTTCCATATAGCGTAGTTCCACAACCATTCTTATACCAATAGATTAAAGTTGAATTGAGTGATGTTGCCGAAATGTAAGTGCTATTACCACATGTAATTGTTGTCGTGCCCAAAGCTGTTGGGTTTGCAGGAATAGTACAGACAGACTGATATTTGTACGCAAGATTTCCTGCATTTGTAAATCCGGTACATGACCAGTGACTGATCTGAATAATATAATACCCTGTTGTTGGCGCTGTCCAACTACCGGAAGCGGGCACACCGGTACACCAGGGTCCATTGTCATCATTAGAAAATTGCAGATCATAAGTTGTATTGTAAATCCTTATATAAGAATCCTCAGCGTTGGAACACAAACTAAAATCATAGGTATACCCTGCAGTTGTAGCAAACCGGTATACGTACATATTTCCGGCAGCGTAAGCCTGATTTTGCCATGATGTTGTAGGCGTAATTGTTGGAAGGCTGGCAGCTCCATATGGAGATCCCGAACTCCAATATGTTAAATAACCTGCGATGTTCGTAACATTACATACGTAATGGCAGGCAGTAATAAAATATGTTCCGCTGGTAGTACATGTGTAACTTAAAGACGAGGGTACTCCTGCATAAAAAGGGCCGCTGTCGTCGTTGGCGGCGACTTCTGTGAAGGCCGAGTTATACAAGTGCAAATAAGTATCTTCAGCACTCCCTCCCAAAGAGAAATTATATGTAGTACCCACAACGGCATTAAAACTCCAGTAAGGAATTGTACCTGCTGCATAGTTAATATCCTGAGGGTAGCAACTCGAAAAATTTAGAGTCCCCAAATATGTATTTCCGCAAGCAATAGGAATAACACATGTCGAACTTGCATAAAAGTTAAATGCAGAGCCTAACATATAATCGCTGCTGCTATATGACCCACATTCGATCCAGTAGGTTGTTCCGGCCGTTAAGGTAACTGTTACCAATGGGTCCATACCACCATATTCGTCATCACCGCTTGCTACAAGGGTGCCGCAGCACGAACCTGAAAATATTTTCATATAAGTATCCCCATCGCTGTTTCTCATATCAAATGAATAACTACCCGTACACAGGCAGTCGTAACGATAGAAAACATCATGGTAAGGAATTCCCGTACAATTATCGGCGCATCCCAGTGTCCCTGAAGTATGGTATCCGTTCGATATTTGAAGAAACGTGATATTTGTAGCAGCAGCGCAAGTTTCATTTGATGGTGCGGTACAGTTACGTACAACGTTCAGATTAAATGCAGAGTTTTCATAACCTGTAGAAGAGTAACTTCCACATTCAAACCAGTAAGTTGTTCCGCCGGTTAAGGTCAATGTTATTTTCGGGTCCATACTTCCGCCTCCAAAACTGTCATCATCAGAAGCAACAAGGGTTCCGCAGCAAGAACCGGAAAATATTCTCATATAGGTATCACCGTAGCTGAGTCCCATGTCGATCGTATAGGAGCCGGTAACCTCAGGAGTGAAAGAATAGAACACATCAAAATATCCCATTCCAGCGCAATCATCTGTGCATCCAAGCACGCCGGTTATGTGGGATGGAGTTGAATAATCAGATATAGGTGTTGCGTTTCCACAGATTTCGTTTGTTTGAGTATTACAGGTGGAATACCTGTAAGCCATGTTTCCAGAGTTTATAAAAGGATCACATCCAGCGTTATAGATGGTAACTATATATGCTCCCGGAGTAGCAGGCGCCCATGAAATGGAAGCAGGCACACCGGCACAGAAAGGCCCGTTATTATCGTTATATGCCTGTTGTACCCAGTTCTGGTCATAGATCTTTATATAACTGTCTTCCGCATTGCTGCAAAGGCTAAAATAATAATAATAGGATATTGAATTGGCATTAAATCTATACCAATAAAGATTACCGGATGTATAAGCCTCATTCTGCCATGCCATAGTAGGAGTGATTGTACTTCCGGAGCCGGTACCAAAAGGTGAATCAGTGTACCAATATGCCATACTTCCGGAGTTAATAAAACCGGCACAGGGATATCCTGACCCTGTAATGTAATATGTTCCGGTCGTTGAGCATGTCCAGCTCATTGAAGCTGCCATACCGTTGTGAAAAGGTCCATAGTCGTCGTTACCGGTTATTTGAGTCATATTGGCATCATAAAAACGCAGGTAGCTGTCCTCTAAATTAGAGCCTAAAGTGAAGTGGTACGTTCGTCCTGCTGTTGCCGTAAAAGACCAGTAAGGTATGGTGCCGGAAGTATAAGCTGCCGTATTGGTGTAACATGCCGAAGGAGAAATTGATCCCAAGTAGGTATTCCCACAGCCCGGTGCACTGTTGTAGGTTACCACTATATAACTCGAACCGGTAAACCTCTTCCAATACGTTTCCGAGGTGGTATTTGAATTCACCACACCTACCTCAAATTGGTCATTAACTAATTGACTCTTTAACTTGGCAGACGCACTAACATTCAGAAGAGAAGGGCCATAAAGGGCATATAAAGTGGAGACGGTATAACTATTGTAATTCGTGCCTGCGCCCATATCATTGTAATAATTCACATTGTACCCTCCATAAGGGCCATAGTATGAATCAATAGACCATGTGTTTATAGTAGTTGCAGAGGCACTGCCACCTCCATCACAATACAATGCAAGCGTAACATCGCCGATAAAACACGAATCCGGTATCGTAGAGGTATTGAATTTTGCCCATGCACGGTAAACCTTAGAAGTGTAAAAACCCGTAAAAATATAACCTACATTATCAACATAGCTCCCGTCAGTTATAGATTGCCAGCCGCCGTCAGTTGCATATATAGTTGCTGTAGGATCAATAGTGACCGGGAACACCCTTTCCGATGAAGTCAGCCAATTCATCGGAATAAGAGTGTTTATTGTCAATTCGTTTCCGTTTTGATTTACCACATAACTTCCTGTTTCTTTTCGTGCATCACTTTTACTGTCATAAAATTCAGGGGCTGCATAAGCGTATATGCAAACACCTTTGTCATTTAAAATATATATTATTGATCCGCCATTTGCAGATGATCCCTCTTCCAGCCGGTAATTCCATCCTTCAGGAAGTATAACGGTTTCGCTGATGGCTAAGTGGCTTGCACCTGCGGGAGCCATTGAAAGAAGATCGGTATTATTCAGGATATAATCCATTTTTTTCGCAGCATTTTCCTGGGTAAAACGCACATCGGTACCCGGGAAACAATTGCCATAAATGATCTTGTTCAGATCAACATTACCTAAAGAATTTGTAATATTTATGCTTCCAACAATATTACCATCAACCATCCAGGATATCCCAGGGTTTACCCATTCCTTTATAGCAAATCCGTTGTAATCGGTCAGCACGCCACCAGTACTTTTGTCAGAATAATAAGTTTTGGTTGTGTTGGTGGTGTTGGCAAAAACAAATTCGGTATAATTTCCGGAGTTATTCTGAGTAATTTCTTTTCTTATTGTTTTCCATGAACCGTTTTCCTCATAGTTCAGAGGCATTCCGGCAGTAATAATGGCATCAACAGTTCCGTCAGCATTACGAAAATGTTTTGATGTCATATCGCGGTTTAAAACAACTTCATCTTTGGGATTTTTTCCATCAAAAATTCCGCCTTTTCCATAATCGAGTGGAGAAATTATTATGTCGTATGAATCCTCAGCACTATTTTCAAGTATACTGCCTGAATTGTTTCCATTAACTTTTTTATATTCTTCCGGATAGTTTTTTATCCACTCTGCTTTTTTTGCTTCATAGTCGGGGTCGTTCCACAACGGGGCATGTTCAGCTAATTTTTCAGGAAAATTTATTGCAGGTTGATCCATAGTACCACTACCCATAAGAGTATTGATATAATCTTTACTCATAAGAGCATTATACTCTTCCGGATAATTTTTTATCCATTCGGTTTTTTTTGTTAAATAGTCAGGATCGTTCAGATCAGGTGCATGTTTCGCTACTTTTTGCGGGAAATTTGAAGCAGGTTCAACTATTTCAAGTGATTTGCCGGGATTGGCATTTGCAGAACTTTTCAGGGTAGCCTTATATTCTTCCGGATAGTTTTGTATCCACTCGGCTTTTTTAGCAGCGTAGTTTGGATCGTCAAAATACGGTGCATGTTCCGCTACTTTTTTCTGAATATTTTTTACAGGTTTATTTATTTCAGATATATTACCAATATTTAAACTATCATTGGAAATCTTTTTGTCATCGTTCAGAACCGGATTTTCGTTTTCTGCTCCTTGCAGGACGGCTTTGTACTCCTCAGGATAGTTTTTTACCCATTCAATTTTTTTAGCTTCATAGTTTGGCTCACCAGGATCCGGTGCATGTTCCGCTATTTTTTGCGGAATGCTTGTACTGGTTTGTACTATCCCTGAGTTGACATCCCATCCGTTATTGGCCGATGATTTTTTCAAATAATCATTATACTCATTGGGATAGTTATTTATCCACTCTTCTTTTTTTGCCTCATAATCCGGGTCATTAGAATAGGGGGCATGTTCGGCCAATTTGAATGGAAAGGCTGCACTATTATTGTTTGATACTGATGCAGCATTGTTTACAGTATGAACCATTCCGGGACTAAGCCAGTCCTGATCTACCTGATTGTAATTTGTATTGACATTCGTTTTTTGCGGTACAGTCGAATTTGATTGTGTTTGTGAGTTAACTGTAGAAACAGTTAAAAGAACAAATGCAACCAATAACGCCAAACGCACGACAAACATAGTTGTTGCCGATTTTCTTAATGAAAGGGTAGTTGTTTTCATAGTGCGTGTTTAAATGGTTTTTGAATATTACTAAGATATTTTTTTAAAAAAAAGAAGATTGGAGATGTTATTTTATAAAAGCAGTACAATAATACAAAATAAAATGTTAAATAACAAATTTATTTTAACAAAAATTACTAAAATTTCAAATTTGTTGAAAATTAATTTTATATATTGTAAAAATAAAAATTCATGTATTTGAATACATATCCTGCTAATAGGCATTTTTAGAGCAAAAAATTGCACTGACTATCAAAAGAAAGAAAAGCATTTCATGATGTTTGTAAAATGTTTGAACAAAACTTTTTTGTGGAAACAAAAAAAGAGGCTGTCTCAACCTAAAGACAGCCTCTTCGTACAAAAAAATCAGACTTTTACCGGGATCAGTGGATCATTTTCAATAACAGGGTTCTTGATGCAGTCAAACCAGAAAATTCGAGTTTGAACGTATACATCCCGGCAGATAGATCCTTTTGTGAAAATGCCACTTCATGTTTTCCACTGATCTGGGTTTCGTTTACAAGTTCGGATACCAACTC
>CAYVBH010000101.1:0-12243 GCA_964449015.1 uncultured Bacteroidales bacterium | reverse complement strand
TGCTGGCTTGTGCCAAGCATTATGCAGTTCATTCGGGTCCCGAATGGAGCCGTCACGAACTCAACCTCAACAATGTGAATCCCCGGGAATTATACGAAACCTATCTGCCGGCATTTAAGGCGCTGGTTCAGGATGCCGATGTACGTCAGGTTATGTGTGCCTACCAGCGGCTCGATGATGAACCCTGCTGTGGCAATACCCGGCTGCTGCAGCGTATCCTGCGTGACGAATGGGGCTTTAAATACATTGTGGTGTCGGATTGCGGCGCCATAACCGACTTTTTCAACTCGCACAAGGTGTCTTCGACTCCCGTTCATGCTGCATCTAAAGGTGTGTTGGCTGGTACAGATGTCGAATGTGTATGGGAAAACTATCCTTATAAAATGCTTCCCGAGGGTGTTGAAAAGGGATTGCTTAAAGAAGAAGATATTAATGAAAGTCTGATGCATGTGCTGATTGGCCGCTTTGACCTGGGTGATTTCGATGACAATGCCCTGGTGCCCTGGGCGCAAATACCACCTTCCATACTGAACAACGAAAAGCACCGTCAACTGGCACTCGATATGGCACGTCAGACCATGACGCTGCTTCAGAACAACAACAACATCCTGCCCTTGGCTAAATCAGGTAAAAAAATTGCCGTGATAGGTCCCAATGCCGAAAACAAAGTCATGTTGTGGGGCAATTACAATGGCACACCCGTTCGCACCATCTCCATCCTCGACGGAATTAAAACGAAGCTTCCCGGAAACAAGATCTTTTATGATAAAGGCTGCGACCTGGTGGAAGACAAGGTAACCGACAGTTATTTCGGACAGCTTTCATTTGAGGGTAAGAGTGGATTTAAAGCCACCTATTGGAATAATCCCAAACGTGAAGGTCAAATTGTTACCGCAGTTCAAATTATCAATCCGATTAAGATGACAACCGCTGGTCAGCATGAGTTCGCATCGGGGGTGAAGCTGGAAGGTTTTTCGGCATTGTATGTGGCCGAATTCACACCAAAGGTATCGGAAGAGCTTGTGTTTAAATGCGGTGCTACCGGATATTTCGAATTGATTGTCAACGGTGAATCAGTACAGAAATATGAAAACTGGCGCACATTGCCATCGCGTATTCCATTGAAAGTGGAAGCCGGCAAAAAGTATACTATTGAAATCCGCTTTGCACAGCTCAATAATTGGCAGGCCAATATTGAATTCGACTTTGGCCGGGAAGTGGATGTGGTATATACCGATCTGATTAACAAATTAAAAGGTATTGAAACGGTTGTGTTTGTTGGTGGTATATCGGGTAATCTCGAAGGAGAAGAGATGCCTGTTTCCTACCCGGGTTTCAAGGGCGGTGATCGTACCAACATTGAATTGCCGGCAGTTCAGAGGAATTGCTTAAAAGCATTGAAAGCTGCAGGGAAGAAAATTGTTTTTGTCAATTGTTCAGGTTCTGCCATTGCACTGGCTCCCGAAACTCAATCATGTGATGCCATTCTTCAGGCATGGTATGCCGGAGAATCAGGCGGTCAGGCTGTTGCCGATGTGCTTTTTGGTGATTACAACCCGGCCGGAAAGCTGCCAATCACATTCTACAAAAACTCTGATAAACTAGGCGATTTCGAAGATTATTCAATGAAAGGCCGTACCTATCGCTATACAACCGATTACCTCTTCCCGTTCGGGTTCGGACTGAGCTACACCCAATTTGAAATTGGTAATGCCATGCTTAGCAAGACAAACATCAAATCCAATGAAAAGGTACAATTGACCATTCCTGTTAAGAATTCCGGTAAACGAAATGGTACCGAGATTGTTCAGGTGTATGTCCGCAAGGTCAATGATGTCGAAGGTCCGCTGAAAACACTGCGCGGATTCAGCCGGGTTGATGTGCCTGCAGGAAAAGCACAACAGGTGACTATTGAACTTCCGGCTTCCTCTTTTGAGTTTTTTGATTGGGGGCAACGAAAAATGGCGGTAATTCCAGGCGAATACGAAGTATTTTACGGAAACAGTTCTGATCCCAAAGATCTTAAAGTAACTACCCTTCAAATTTCTCAATAAGATGATTTACCGTGTGCTCATTATCGGATTGCTATTTGTTAGCACTGCAACGGTCTGGTCACAACAGGCCGCTGTTGTTGCACCAAACGGCAGGATATCTGTTCAGTTATTCAACCAGCAAGACGCTGCCGGTGAATGGTTTCTGAAGGTAACCTATAACAACAATGGCAAAATCAGTGAAGCCATACCCCGTATAAACCTGGGTCTGGTGCGCGATGATCAGGATTTTTCGAAAGACCTGAGATTCCTGAAAACCGGCAAGCAGGTTTTGGTTAATGAGCAATATACGGCACTGCACGGTAAGCGAAGCCATTGTCAGAATTCAGCTCATGAATTGGTTGTTTACTTTGAGAATGCAAAAAAGACAAGATTTAACTTGATTATCAGAGCTTACAACGACGGTGTGGCGTTCCGGTATGAATTCCCTGATAAGGAAGGTACTTATGTGGTTCAGGATGAACTTACCGGTTACAGGATTCCGAATGGTACCCGGCGCTGGATGGAAAAATGGGATATGGCAAACGAAGCCCTCTATACCCGCATCAAGGATGATGCCGTGCAACAAACCTGGTCGTACCCGGCTCTGTTTAATACGGTTGATTCAAGCTGCTGGTATCTGGTTCATGAGGCCGACCTGAACCGGAATTACTGCGGTACAAAGCTCAGCAATGTGGCAGATAAAGACATCTATAAATTAACCTTTCCCGATCCGGGAGACGGTAACGGGTCTTCCCAGCCAGCCATTACCCTTCCCTGGAAATCACCCTGGCGTGTTGTTATGATGGGTAGTCTGGCAGATATTGTGGAATCCACACTGGTGGATGATGTCAGCACGGCAACTTCAATGATCAAAACAGATTGGATACAACCTGGGGTGGCCTCCTGGAATTACTGGTCAGACAATCATGGAACCAAAGATTACCAGGTAGTGTGCAAATTTGCAGATCTGGCTGCTGACATGGGGTGGCCGTATACGCTTCTTGATTGGGAATGGGATGCCATGAGTAATGGCGGCAACCTGGAAGATGCGCTGAAATATATTCATTCAAAGGGTGTAAAACCCCTGATGTGGTATAATTCCGGGGCCTTTAAATGGGTTCAGGCTACGCCGCGCGACCGGATGCTTACACATGAAAGTCGCATCAAGGAGTTTGCATGGTTGAAAGAACTTGGCGTGGCTGGTATTAAAGTGGACTTCTTTTTGAGCGAAAAACAGGATATGATCCGGTATTACCTGGACATCCTGGAGGATGCAGCTCAATATGAAATCATGGTGTATTTTCATGGCTGCGTTGTACCCCGCGGGTGGGCTCGTACCTATCCGCATCTGATGACGTATGAGGGGATCAGGGGTGCCGAGTGGTATAACAACGGTCCTGAATTCACTGTTACCGCACCGGAACACAATACCGTCATTCCATTTACCAGGAATGTGGTGGGTGCTATGGACTATACTCCGGTTACCTTTACCAATTCCCAGTTTCCTCACATCACTTCATACGGACATGAGCTCGCACTAAGCGTATTGTTTGAGTCTGGAATGCAACACATGGCCGACCGGCCTGAGGGCTTTTACAGTCTTCCCGATGTAGCACGCTCTTTTCTGAAAACAATACCCAATGCCTGGGACGATACGAAATTGGTCGGCGGTTATCCCGGTAAAGATGTCATCATGGCACGGCGCAAAGGGGAAGTATGGTATGTGGGAGGAATCAATGGCGAATCCAGAGAAAAACAAAAGAAAATAACGCTTGATTTCCTTCCTGAAGGAATGAAGTATAGACTCACCCTTATTGCCGACGGCAAATACGATCAGGTGTTTGATACTCAAATCCTGGTGGTGGATCGATCAACCTCTATAGATGTTAGACTTTTAAGACGTGGTGGCTTTGCGGCTGTTCTGAAACCAATAATCTGATTTCTTAAGTTAGTCAATCTGAAATGGATAAAATAAAAGCGAATTCCGGACTATTGCTCATTATCCTATCCAGTCTGATTGGATTTTCTACGTGTAACGCTCAGACTGTATGGTTGGATGAACTGGACCTGAGTACTGCTACCCAGGGATATGGTTTACCCATGAAAAACAAATCGCTTGACGGGAATACAATTACCATAGCTGGCGAAACTTTTGACCGGGGTTTCGGTACGCATGCTGTAAGCTCCCTGATTATTATTTTAGACGGAAAAGCAAGTGATTTCAAAGCCCGGGTGGGACTTGATGACGAAGTCGCAGGTCACGAACCGGCTGCAGAGTTTGAAATAAATGGCGATGGTCAAAAGCTTTGGTCAAGCGGTATCATGCGACTGGGCGATTCTGCCAGGTTGTGCCAGATACAGCTTGCAGGGGTAAAAAAAATCGAGTTGGTTGTGGCAGATGGTGGCAACGGCAATTACTACGATCATGCCGATTGGGCGGATGCCAGATTTGAGACCACTGGTGTGAATACTTTTAAAACGTATAATCCCATTGCCAGCGAACCTTACATACTTACACCCAAACCTGCTGCCACCCCCAGGATTAACAGCGCTAAAATTTTCGGAGTGCGGCCGGGTTCACCGTTTCAATATTTGGTGGCAGCAACAGGTGACCGTCCGATGACTTTTTCAGTAAGGGATTTACCCGACGGATTAAACATTGACCAGCAAACCGGAATCATTACGGGAAAGCTTCTGAAGGCAGGAACATATGAGGTTATTCTAGGTGCGGAAAATGAGAAAGGGAAGGCCGAAAAGAAACTACGGATCGTTTGCGGGGATCGGATTGCACTTACGCCATCAATGGGCTGGAACAGCTGGAATTGCTTTGCAGGCGAGGTATCAGCCGATAAGGTGAAACGTGCCGCAGATGCCATGGTGAAAAGCGGCCTGATCAATCACGGCTGGACATACATTAACATCGACGATTTCTGGGAAAATCATCGCGACTCGAAGGACCAATCGTTGCGTGGAAAGTTTCGTGACGAAGCCGGATATATCATCCCCAATTCCCGATTTGTTGATATGAAGCCTCTTGCAGATTACGTGCATAGCCTGGGATTGAAAATAGGTCTCTATTCAAGTCCCGGCCCCTGGACATGCGGTGGTTGTGCCGGAAGCTATGGTTACGAAAAACAGGATGCCGAAAGCTATGCCAAATGGGGCTTCGATTACCTGAAATATGACTGGTGCAGTTATGGAAACGTAATCAACGGCTTACCCGATAACGCTCCATACAAGGTTTCGTCGTTGTCATATAGCGGAGGTGCAGATGTGAGCACTGCAATCAAACCCTTCAAAATGATGGGGGAATATCTTCGCCAACAGCCCCGTGACATAGTTTACAGCCTTTGTCAATATGGCATGTCGGACGTCTGGAAGTGGGGCGACTCTGTTGGTGGTAACAACTGGCGAACAACAAATGACATCACCGATACCTGGGTGAGTGTTAAAAATATTGCCCTGGCACAGGATAAATCTGCAGCATGGGCCAAACCAGGTAACTGGAACGATCCCGATATGCTGGTTGTGGGCACCGTGGGATGGGGAAACCCACATAAGAGCAAACTTAAACCCGATGAGCAGTATCTCCACATCAGTCTCTGGAGCCTCTTTTCGGCACCGCTTCTTATCGGTTGTGATATGGAGAAACTGGATGACTTCACTTTAAATTTGCTCACCAACGACGAAGTAATTGAGATCAACCAGGATCCGCTTGGTAAACAAGCCACCTGTCTTCAAACCATCGGAGAACTGCGCATTTTTGTTAAGGAACTTGAAGATGGCAACCGTGCCGTAGGCTTCTGCAATTTTGGTATCGATATTGTCGAACTTCAGTACAAAGATTTTGAAAAAATAGGTCTCAATGGGAAGTTTAAAGTAAGAGATCTTTGGCGGCAGCAGGATGTCAGCACTATAGATACCAATACAGGAGAGCTATTGCTTAAAATACCCGCGCATGGGGTCATTCTTTATAAATTTAGCTCCCTAAAGTAGACCCGGATGAGAATTACAGCATAATTAATGAAAGCCAACACCGGAGCGCGAGACCTGGGCCAAATAACTGTACAAAAATAACCAAATGAAAAAACAGATTGTTATTATACTTGTTACCTGTTGTATTGCAGGAAGCAGTCTTAATGCATTTGCTCAAAATACATTATATTTCAATGAATTCCCTCTGGGTGATGTAACATTGCTTGACGGTATGTTCAAACAAGCTCGCGACCTCAATTTGGAGGTGCTTCTGAAGTATGATACCGACCGTTTGCTGGCTCCTTATCGTAAGGAAGCTGGATTATCCGAAAAAGCCAAAAGTTACCCGAACTGGGATGGTCTCGATGGTCATGTGGCTGGTCATTACCTGTCGGCAATGGCTATGAATATTTCTGCTACAAATAATGCCGAATGTAAGCGACGCATGGAATACATGCTGTCTGAACTTAAGGCCTGCCAGGAAGCCAATGCATTTAACCATCCGGACTGGGGCGTGGGTTATGCCGGTGGTTTTCCAAATAGTGCAAGATTATGGGCCGCATTTAAAAAGGGAGATTTCAGTATTTATAATGCTGCCTGGGCGCCGTTTTATAACCTGCATAAAATGTACGCAGGGCTTAGGGATGCCTGGCTGTATTGCGGCAATGAATCTGCCAAATCCATGTTCCTGAAGTTCTGCGATTGGGGTATCAGCATCACTTCTGCTCTTACCGATGAACAGATGCAGTTGATGTTGAACGTGGAACATGGCGGCATGAACGAAATCTTTGCCGATGCTTATCAAATAACCGGTGATGAGAAGTACCTGACTGCCGCAAAACGATACTCACACAAGATGTTTCTCGATCCCTTGTCGCAGGGAATCGATATCCTCGATAACAAGCATGCTAACACTCAGGTACCCAAATTCATTGGTTTTGAAAGAATTGCTGAGCTTGGTCAGGATGAGAAATACGCTAATGCCGGCAGTTACTTTTGGGAAACGGTAACCCGCAATCGTTCGCTGGCCTTTGGAGGAAACAGCAGGAGGGAGCATTTCCCGGCTGTGGATGCCTGTATTGATTTCGTGAATGTAAATGACGGACCGGAATCGTGCAACTCATACAATATGCTCAAGCTGACTCAGGATTTGTTCAGGATTAGGCCATTGGCCAAATATGCTGATTATTATGAACGTACCCTGTATAATCACATCCTTTCAACGCAACATCCCGAACATGGAGGATATGTGTATTTCACCCCGGCACGTCCGCGCCATTACAGGGTTTATTCAGCTCCAAACGAAGCCATGTGGTGCTGTGTAGGAACAGGTATGGAAAACCATGCGAAGTACAATAATTTTATCTACACCCACATAAAGGACACCTTGTATCTGAATCTTTTTATTGCTTCAGAGCTTAACTGGAAAGAAAAGGGTGTCATCATCACACAGGAAACAACCTTTCCTTATGAAGAGCAAACAAAACTGACGATATCAGAGGGCGCCTCAAATTTTAAATTAATGGTTCGGTATCCGGCATGGGTAGAAAAAGGTGATTTAAGAATTACGGTTAACGGCAAGGATATTCCTTATTTGGCCCTTCCCTCATCCTATGTTGGCATTGAAAGAAAATGGGAAAAAGGCGATGTCGTTAAAATCACACTGCCCATGCACAACTCTGTTGAACATTTGCCCAATGTATCTGAATATATTGCTTTCATGCACGGTCCGGTTTTGCTTGCGGCAAAAACCGGAACCGAGGACCTGAAAGGCCTGATAGCTGATGATGGCCGTTGGAGTCAGTATGCAGGCGGTGAATACCTGCCGGTAGATCAGGCGCCCATCCTGATTGACGATGACATTCAGCATCTGGGTGATCAATTGGAGCCTGTGAAGGACAAGCCGTTAAACTACAAGCTAAACGTTAAAATGATCAACCCTGTAACGCTTACCCTGGAGCCTTTTTATAAGGTTCACGATGCCCGTTACATGATGTACTGGTTATCTCTGACAAATTCAGGATACAAGGCCTATACGGATTCACTGAAGAAAATTGAAGCAGAAAAACTTGCACTTGAAAAACGTACCGTTGACTATGTGGCAACCGGTGAGCAGCAACCTGAAACTGACCATGCCATGCAAAAAGAAAATTCAGGTACAGGTAACAACTTAAATGAGTTTTATCGCGATGCCCGCAATGGAGGTTACTTCAGTTATGATATGGTCACCAAGTCGGAAGTCAATTTAAGCCTGTTTGTTCGCTATTGGGGGGCAGAATGGGGGAGCCGTAAGTTTGATATTTGCATTGACGATGAAAAATTGCTGACAGAGGACAATTCCAACAAATGGAACCAATCGATGTTCAAAGATGTGGTTTATCCGATTCCCAATTCAATGATTCAAGGGAAAACCCATGTCCGTGTCAAATTTCAGTCGCTTCCCGGAAGCACCGCGGGCGCTGTTTATATGATCAGGTTGCTAAAGACCGAGAATAAGAATTAATCTCAGAAACAGAAATTCAGTAATTTGGGATAAAAACGTAAATACAGAATAACATGAACGTCAGGTATGTTTTCATTCTTTTGCTTTTTTGCAGCTATTCATTGTTTGGACAGGTAAATGTTGAGAAATGGAAAGTCTGCGAGATAACACTTAAAGGACCGTCTGAAGGAAATCCTTTCAAAGAGGTACATCTTTCAGTCCGGTTTATAAATGGCCCCGATACCATTACTGTACCCGGCTTTTATGATGGTGACGGTATTTACCGTATCAGGTTTATGCCTCACGAGGAAGGGATATGGAACTATGTAACTGCCAGCAATATCAAAAAACTGAATAAGAAAAAAGGAAGTTTTTTATGCACTCCTGCATTGAAAGGCAATCATGGGCCTGTTGTTGTGAAGGATACGTTCTATTTTGCATATGCCGATGGCACCCCGCATCATTCTTTTGGAACAACCTGTTATGGTTGGGTGCATCAGGGTGACAGCCTGGCTGAGCTTACGCTTTCAACATTGGCAAAAGGGTACTTCAATAAAATGCGGATGTGCATTTTCCCCAAGAGTTACGACTGGAACAATAATGAACCACAGTATTATCCGTTTGAGGGCAGGCCTTTAAAAAACTGGGATTATAGCAGATTCAATCCTGCTTTTTTTAAGAACATTGAAAAGCGAATACAACAGCTCGATTCTTTAGGCATACAAGCCGACCTGATTGTTTTCCACCCATATGATCGATGGGGATTCAGCTCGCTTGACAGAGCTACCGAGGACATGTACATTCAATATATCATTGCCCGGTTTGCAGCTTACAAGAATGTGTGGTGGAGCATGGCCAATGAGTATGATTTTATGGAAGCAAAAAAGTTGGCTGACTGGGATTATTATATTGATCAATTTGCTACTCGTGATCCCTTTCATCACCTTATAGGCATTCATAACGGGGTAAAGCTATACGACCATACTAATAAGCAGATCACACACGCCAGTATTCAGGGAGAAGACACCTATCGGGCAAAAGAATATAGGAACAGGTATAAAAAGCCTGTTGTTTTTGACGAGTGCCGCTACGAAGGAAATATACCCTGGTCGTGGGGCAATCTTACGGCTCAGTCGCTGACCGAGAAATTCTGGAGAGGGGTTACCAACGGCGGTTATGTTGGCCATGGAGAAACCTATGTGACCGAGCAGCCTGTTCGATTCCCAAATGTATCATCCGATGTTTTGTGGTGGTCAAAGGGTGGTGTTCTGAGGGGAGAGAGCCCTGTACGTATCATGTTCCTTCGACAGATCATTGAATCGGCTCCGGCAAATATGAAACCGATTCCGTTGTTCACCTGGATGCCATTTTCCTGTATCGGCATTGAAGGTGAATATTACCTGGGTTATTTGAATGACGCTCAACCCAGAAGTGTAGTTATTGATTTGCCCAGGGATTCGTTTTATAGTGTAGAGATCATTGATACATGGAAACTGACCATAACAAAGATCGAAAAGAAATTCTCAGGTCATAGCCTAATCGAACTTCCATCAGATCCTTACATAGCTTTACGAATTATTAAACTGTGATGAAAAGTAGAGTGGGGGCTTAGTTTGTCGCATGAGCTCAAAACACGTTTTATTTTTATATACATAACAAATATCTACATTATGAATCGCCTGTTTTTATTAATCATGGTTATCATTGGCGTGTTTTGGGTAAAAACAGCATACCCGCAACACAACCAGATACCGGCAACTTCAACAGGTATCGAAATAGTTACCAGGCTTGACCAGCCCAAAAAAGCTCTGAAATTTAAAGAAAAAGATCTGGCAGGGTATCTTTTGGTTTATTTTAAAGACCAGGACCAATCGGCATATATGGCTATAAGCAGCGATGGTTATACGTTTACCGATGTCAATGGTGGCAAGCCTGTTTTTATCGGCTCTCAGCTTGCCGAACAGAAAGGTGTACGCGACCCGCACATTACCCGTGGACCTGATGGCGCTTTTTATCTGGCAATGACCGATTTGCATATATTTGGCAAGCGTGCCGGATTCCGCGATACCGATTGGGAACGTCCTGTTGAAAAATACGGTTGGGGTAATAACCGTGCACTTGTACTCATGAAATCATATGATTTGATCCATTGGACTCATTCTGATTTTCGTGTTGATAAGGCATTTCCCGAACTTGGCGATATTGATTGCTCATGGGCTCCTGAAACTGTTTACGACCCGGCTAAAAAGAAAATGATGGTGTATTTTACCATTCGTTACAACAACAAAGAGGCCAATATGTACTATTCCTATCCCAATGATGATTTTACAAAACTGGAGACTATTCCTGAAAAAATAACAGAGATTGGAGGAATTGATGGTGACATTACTAAAACAGGCGATCAATATCAACTCTTTTATGTGTCCAATGCGCGAATATTACATTCGGTTTCTGATAAAATTAACGGAGGTTATAAAACCGATACTACACGCATTAATCCGGATAAAATCCCGACTGAAGCTCCCAACCTTTTCAGGCGCTTAGGAACCAATACATACGTGCTAATGTATGATGTATATGGTGCAAGACCAAGTAATATGGGATTTAGCGAAAC
The DNA here is from genome assembly GCA_964449015.1 of uncultured Bacteroidales bacterium. Taxonomy (GTDB): domain Bacteria; phylum Bacteroidota; class Bacteroidia; order Bacteroidales; family UBA10428; genus UBA5072. Next base: position 1,139 of record CAYVBH010000101.1, on the reverse strand, counting down.
CACTGATTTTATGTCGTTCAAAAATATAGGCCGTTTCAATGAGGGGGTGATGAAAACAACCAATTTCAAGAGCCCGAAGCACGGTGCTGTTACTTACCTTACCAGGTCTGAAATGAAAACTGTTGTTGAACATTGGAAAGTGGATTTGGAAGTAGATTGATTACTTTTTGAATACCATTGACTTGCTAACGTGAAAAGCATTTTGAAATAATACCCGCTAAATATGTATCTGAGAAAATATGTAATGATTGCTTTTCTGTTGGTTGCTGTTGGTGTGCAATCTCAAACTTCAAACAGGCAATTATTCGATTATGATTGGAAATTCTTTTTAGGTGATGATGCTGCGGCAAAATTGAATGATTTCAATGATGGGGCCTGGCGAAAGATCGACCTGCCTCACGACTGGAGTATTGAAGGGAAGATTCACCCTAAAAACCCCACAGGTGCTGCAGGAGGCTACTTTCCGGCAGGCATAGGGTGGTACCGGAAAACTTTCAAGGTGCCCGATGAATTCAAAAGCAAGATCGTTTCCATATACTTCGAAGGTGTTTATATGAACTCCGAGGTTTTTATCAATGGCAAATCGCTGGGCATTTATCCGTATGGCTATTCATCGTTTAGTTATGACCTGACCCCTTATCTGGAATTTGGCAAAGAGAATGTCATAGCAGTGCGTGTCGATAATTCGCAGCAGATTAACTGTCGCTGGTACAGCGGTTCAGGTATCTACCGGCATGTTTGGCTCCACACCACTGACATGGTCCATATTGCCCAATGGGGTGTGGGTATTACAACTCCCGAAGTGTCGTCAAAAAAAGCAGTTGTACAGGTAAAAACCCTTGTAAAAAATGAAACATCTGCTCCTCAAAGTATCATCATTAAAACACAACTTCAGGACTCAAGCAGCAAAACCGCCGGCTACAGTCAAATAAAACTGGATCTTACTGCAAACAGCGAAAAGGAAATTATACAAACTATCAGCGTTTCAAATCCCTTGCTTTGGTCGGTTGAAACTCCCAACCTATACAGTGCCCGGGTTCAGATTATAAAAGACAAGCAGGTTATTGACGATTCAAAGACCAGGTTTGGTATCCGTTCGCTGAAATTCTCGGCTGAAAACGGATTTCAGCTGAATGGGA
>CAYVBH010000100.1:0-12257 GCA_964449015.1 uncultured Bacteroidales bacterium | reverse complement strand
ATTTGATTGTGATGAATCATTTGATTGTGATGAATCATTTGATTGTGATGAATCATTTGATTGTGATGAATCAATTAATTGTGATGAATCAATTAATTGTGATGAATCAATTGGTTTTGATGAATCAATTGGTTTTGATGAATCAATTGGTTTGTCATTGGGGCAGACACATGGGTCTGCCCCTGCCATACCATTCGAACCGTCGGAACCATTGGATCCGGTATTGATCAAAATTGCGTGCAAATGATTTGGCATGATAACGTATTCATCCAAAATGATGTCGTGGAATTTTTCCGGAATTTTCTGTAACCATTTGTCAATCATATTACCGGCATCATTGTTAATCATAACATGATTATAGATTTCACCTAATATGCATTGATGTTGTTGTATACATATTGTTACAAAATACATTCCGTTTTGTGCATAATTGTAATTGCGTAAACGGATACTGCGACGGTGATGATGATGATGATTTTTATTGTACATAACCCAACATATTTACCATTAACCCAACATTGCCAAACAATACGGGCAGGCCCATCGGCCTGCCCGTTAAAAGCTATTTCTTAACAACCGTTTTTTGCCCGGTATATTTTACTGTTGATGCCGGTTTTGCGTCTGGTGCAAATCCAACCGGCTTTTCTTTTGAAATCCAGATAACATGAAAGGTACGTTCTTTCAACATTCCCTCATAGCCACCCTGGCGATCGCCAATGGTTAATTCTCCGGTACTTTCGGAATACGTAATGGGTATCAGGCTGTATTGCCCCTTTTCATAATCATAGGTTGTGCCCTCGTCTTCATATAGGCTAAAACTGCCATCGGCTCCGGTATACACATACAGTGCAACCGGGTCGGCAGGCTTCTGGGTGGTGTACTCTATTTCGGGTCCAACCGGTATTATAGAACCTGCTTTCACATATAAAGGCATTCTTTCATAGGGCGCAGGAACCGTAAGTTTCTGCCCTCCCGCAAGGTATTTTCCTGAATAAAAATCATACCAGCTATCTGCAATAGGAAAATACACCTCACGCTCGCGGGCCTTGTAAACATGTACCGGACAAACCATGAAGGCAGGTCCAAACATATACTGGTCGGCAATATTGTAAACGTTGGCATCACTGGTGAAATCCATTGCCAGTGCGCGCATGATGGTATAATCGTTCAGCCAGGTCATTCCTGCCAGGGAATATATATAAGGCATCAGCCGGTAGCGGAGTTTGTCATAATAAACAATGGTTTTATAGGCAGGATGACTATCGGGTGCCAGGTTGAAAACTTCGCGAAACGGATACTGGCCATGTGCGCGATATAAAGGTGCGAATGCCCCATACTGGGTCCACCGGGCATTCAATTCGCGCCATTCGTCCATGTCTGCGCTTCCTTCTTTGGCCGATGTATATCGGTTTTCAACGCAGAAACCTCCAATATCCATGGTCCAGTATGGATTTCCTGCCATGCAGTAGTTGATTCCCGCAGGTATCTGGGCTCTCATATCCTCCCAGCGTGTCGCAATATCACCGCTCCATGTGGCAGCAGCATAACGCTGCAAACCGGCAAAACCCGACCGGGTAAGCAGAAATGCGCGCTGGTTCGGATATGATTCGCGTGAACCTTCATATATGCCCTTTGCATTCATCAGTGCATAAGCATTGAAATATTGAGCAGAAGGTCCAAATGCAGTGGGATTCATTAACTTCTTGCGGTAATCGATACTGGCATTCGACTGAATATCAGGCTCTGATGCATCCATCCACCAGGCATCAATGTCCAGCCCGTCAAAATGGTCGTGCATCTGTTTCCAGAATAGTTTCCGCGCTTCAGGATTGTACGCATCATAAAATGATCCGATGTAGCCCCTGCCTACCCAGTCGCGGATGCTGTCTTTTACTGCCAGCTGATACATACCATCTATGGCATCCAGCTCCTTATAATGTTCTGTTGTATGATAGAATTTGGGCCAAACCGAAATCATCAGGCGGCCGTTCAACTGATGTACTTCGTCGATCATAGCTTTGGGTTTGGGGAAACGGATTGAGTCGAATTCATGACTTCCCCAGTTGTCTTCGCGCCAGTAAAACCAATCGAGCACGATATTGTCAATGGGTATATGCCTTTTCCTGAATTCCTTCAGGGTATTCAACAATTCGTCCTGTGTTTTATACCTTTCGCGACTCTGCCAGAATCCCATGGCCCATTTGGGCATTACCTGTGCTTTCCCGGTTAGCGTGCGGTAACCGCTGATCACCTCGTCCATGCTGCTGCCATGAATGAAATAATAATCGAGCTGATCACCCATTTCCGACCAGAAGGATATTTTTTTCTGTTCAGCCTGATTAACTGGCGTGAGAACCCGCAGGCCAATATACGAAACACCTCCGTCAGGTTTCCATTCCAGTTTAATAGGACACTTTTCACCCTGTTTCATATCTACGCTGAATTTCGAAAGATTCGGGTTCCATGCCGTCCTCCATTTTTCAGTAAGCAATTTCCCGTTGATCCATATCTTCGTGTATCCGGCATAATACAAACCAAAATTGTATGTACCGGTTTCTGTAGCCTCGATCTGACCCTCCCAGGTGATCATCGATCCCTGGAATTTGAAATCTTTCGGGAAGTTTTTTATGGTTTCCAGGTTTTCATAATTGATTTCCTTTTCCTGGTGCCTCAGAAATACCTTTGCCGGATCACTATTCTCGTAATACGTGGCAGTAAGTCCTCCTTCTTTGCCATCCGCATCGTAAAGCTTAAAGGCAGTAAGCTGACTGAATTCATTCGGATTACCAAATCGGGTGAGTGAATAATTGTCCCATAATAACCCATAATTCTTTGTTGAAATCAGGAATGGTACGGAGACCTTGGTGTTATACTGGAATAGTCCTTCATTTTTGCCTTTGTAATTCATCTCTTCCGATTGGTGTTGTCCAAGTCCGTACAATGCTTCGTCATCGGGTGTGTCAAATACCTGCCGCATGGAAAAACCCACCTTGCCATCAACCTGAATATCTGCAAATGTCCTTCCCTGGTCTGATTCCTTCAGAATGGGGTTGCCGCTGATGTCGGTGAATGAAACCTGCCCGGTTTCGGTAGAAATGCTTGCAATTGTTGTTGCAGTAATGATTTCAACTGCATTTTCCTTTTTGTTAGTTTTCCAACCTCTGAATACTGAATCATTTTTAATAACCGACAGGCTTTCCGGATCAATAAAGGTTTCCGAAGGAGTTGCCGAAACCCTGAAGATGCCATCGGAAATCACCTGCACCCTGACCAACTGGGCCGGCTGCTTTCCGCTTTTTTTTATTTTAACGGTAACGCCGTTTTCCGATGCCTGATAACCCGATTGGTTACATGATGCCAGCATCAATCCTGCAATTATGGAGATATTAAAAACCCATTTTTTCATATTTTCCAACTTTTAATTGTTTAGCTTACATACTGCCACTTCCAGAATTCCAATTTATTTATCTCACTGGTTTCATTACAAATTCATAAGAATACTCACCTGGAAGTAATTGGTATTTAGGTAGCGGTCGGGCACCCCAGCTGTCATCTCCGCCAACTCCCATTTGCTTGTAATCGATGCACCACTCTATAAAATCGCGAGGAACTATATCCGTTATATGTCGCTGATCTTTCTGTTCACCGTCATCAAAATCTTCCATTGCATTGTTTAGAGCTGATGTGCCGAAAGCAGGGAAACCACTGACCACAATTCCCTTTCCTGCATCATCGGTAAGTTTAAACCACCTGACATCAGTATGGTAATTGTTTTCCTGCGGGCGCAAATACAGCGATGTTTGTTCATTCACCTTCCCATGATACAATGAAACAAGTGCAGAGGTATTCCTGTCAATATAATTCTCCCAAGGGCCTCTTCCAAAATAGGCCAAGTTGTTCATTTCAGGAACCAGCCTAATACGCATGCCAATCCTGGGTATTTCGGGAAGCCTTTTGTCGGAGGTGGAAAACATGTTTTTTACCCTTACCTGTCCGGCTGATTGTACCAGGTATTTGGCCTCCCAAGTGCCCTTAACGGTTGGAATATCATACACGGTAATAAACTCAATCATATCAGGTGCAATCTGTTTCACCTCAAATCTTAGCAACTTCAAATTATCGGCAGCTTCTTTCCAGATCCTGCACCTGTTCTGCATACCATAGCCATAGTCATTGTCGTTTGGCGCACGCCAGAAGTTAGGTTGTAATGCTGATTTCAAATACTCTTTGTTATCCAACACATAGGAGCAAAGTCTGCCCAGGGTGTCAAAAGCCATTGAAAACCCGGCGCCGTTTACACTGATTCCTGTTGATGTCTTATTGTATTGCAGGGATGCTTCGGATTTCTGTTCAATCGTTGCTGTTGCGCCATGGGCGATAGCAAACTGTTCATAAGCAACAATATGACCTGCCGGGATCATGGGTTCTGTTGCTTTTTGCATAGCTCTGAGCGTAACGAGGTATTCACAACCGGGTTTGTATTCGAGGTTGCTGAAATCAATGTCAACTACTTTGGATTCGCCCGGCAATGCAGTAATAGCCGGAAGTTTTTCAGTTATAACGGGAGCTCCGTTCTCTTCAATGGTATATTCAAAATTAAACTTATCCAGACTGGTGAATACAAAACCATTTTTGATTTCAAATTTACCTGCCGGTAAGTCCAGGCAACTGAATTTGATGTTCTGATGTACTTTTTTTACCTCGTATAACTTGGGATGGGGCCTTCTGTCGGGAGAAACAACCCCGTTAGCACAAAAGTTGTTGTCACTCAGTATATCAGCCGGACCAAAGTCGCCTCCATAAGCCCAGTATTTATTGCCTTTTTCATCGTATTGCGCTATGCCCTGGTCAACCCAGTCCCATATAAATCCACCCTGCAATGCAGGATACCGTTCAATTACATTCCAGTAGTCCTGGAAATCACCCGTACTGTTTCCCATGGAATGGGCATATTCACACTGGATCAGCGGTCTGTCCGGATTGCTTTTGGCATACGCTTCCATTTTCGAAGCAGGCATGTACATGGGGCAGATAATGTCAGTATTGCGGTCGAGCTCAGCTCTTTCATATTGTACAGGTCGGGTTTTGTCGCGTTGTTTGATCCAGTCGTATGTTGCATAGAAATTGGAACCATTTCCGGCTTCATTGCCCAAAGACCAGATAATGATAGAAGGATAATTTTTATCCCGTTCCACCATCCTGATGGTCCGGTCCATATGTGCTTCAAGCCATTCAGGTTTATTAGCCAGCGTTTTGTCGATATCGTAACCCATGCCGTGAGTTTCAACATTGGCTTCATCAACCAGGTAAAAGCCATATTCGTCGCAAAGCTCATACCAACGCGAGTGGTCAGGGTAATGGCAGGTACGTACTGCGTTGATGTTGAACTGCTTCATTAGTTCAATATCTTTTAACATGCTTTCTTCACTAATCACATGTCCGGTTTTTTCATCATGTTCATGCCGGTTAACCCCCTTCAGGTAAACAGGTTTCCCGTTGACACATAATTGGCCCTTGATGATTTCCACTTCGCGAAATCCAACTTTGCAGCCCGTGGCTTCAATCTCTTTACCGCTCTTGTTTTTTAGCACCAGTACCAGCTGGTACAAATTAGGCGTTTCAGCGGTCCATTTTAACGGGTTGATAATTTCTTTCCTGAAATTTACTGTTGCAGATGTTTTCAGGTCAATAGTAACCTTGCTTTTTTCATGGGCCAAAACTTTGTTTTGCCGGTCCCTCAACTGTAGTTCTAATGAATAGTCACCCGACCTGAAATTCGGGAAATGATTGCCCAGCTCTACAGAAACCGATAAAACGGCATTGGTATAGCTATTGGTTAGATCGGTTTGTATAAAGAAGTCGCGAATGTGAACCCTGGGAGTGGTATACAAGTATACATCGCGCTCAATACCACTCAATCGGAAGAAGTCCTGGTCTTCAAGATACGAACCGTCACTCCAGCGGTAAACTTCAACAGCCAGTGTATTCTCACCATCCTTCAGTTTCCCGGTAAGATCAAATTCAACGGGTGTTTTTGAGTCTTCGCTGTACCCGAGCTTCTCACCGTTTAACCAGTAATAAGCAGCTGAATTTACTCCTCCGAAATGCAGGATGATGCGCTTGTCTTTCCATTCCTGTGGTATGACAAAATTATGCCTGTACGAGCCAACCGGGTTGTACTGTTTTGGTATATATGGAGGGAATGGTTTGCTTTGTGTCGGGTATTCTATTTTGTCGGAATTGCTTTCGGGAACCGTTGAACTTTCAGTATTGGACAAGTCTTTAGCTGCCCCGGAAACACCGGGAGGTTCAACAGTAAAAGGATACATGATATTGGTATAAATAGGTATGTCATACCCCTGCATCTGCCAGTCGGAAGGCACCGGAATTTCCTTCCATAAAGAGATATCATAGTCTGTTTTATAAAAGTCAACCGGGCGTTCGTACGGATTTTTTGACCAGTGAAATTTCCAGTTTCCGTTCAACAACAAGTAGTTAGAAGACCTTAATCCCTTATTTTCATTCAATGCAATAGAATTGGAATAGGATATCGCAGCGGCATGAGGAGGCAGGTTATTCAATCCGGTGATCTTCGGATTTTCGAGTTCGGTGCCAATAGTTTGTGAATAACCATGACTTGGAAGCAATGCTGCAAGCAGCATCATCAGGCATATTTCTTTGACATGCTTCATTATTTCGGATATTTTGATTATTGGTTTTCTGAATGACCAATATATCAAATATCTCTGCCTTGTCAAAGGACAACCTGGTATTATTTATTCATAGGAAATGAATACGGGTAGGTCATGTAGGAAAAAGATGGCAATGTGTTGCCTTCAAAGTCGAATAATGTACAGTTTTCCCAGGATGAGCCAGTTCCCCACAAATCTTTCATTTGGGATGTTATCCAGGCCGGTTCCCAGTATACAATTCCACATACACCGGCAGTAATCATTTTTTGAGTCAGATCAGTCAGGAATGCTTTTTGTCCATCCTTTGTGAAATCAAATGCCCCAACCTTTTCCTGACCACCCATCATATTATTGTATTGATCAGCACCTGAAGTCGACCAAGGATAGGCTGTTTCAAGTATCATGATCTTCCTGTTGAATTGTGCTTTCACACTGCTGACCAATGCGGGCAGATTGGCATAGTTAATCTCGGTATGCCACAACGGATAATAAGAGAACCCGATGATGTCAAAGTCAGTAACTTTTCCTTTATTGATTATATTACCGAACCACCAGGAAAGGTTTTTAGGATCGGCAACATGAAGCACAATCTGAGGTTTTGGTGAGATGTCTGAACTTACATCCCTTACAGCCTGAATACCTGAATTAATGACTTCTCCCAATGACAGCCACTGATCATTGCAGCAGTTCAGTTGTGGAAACCCTGTTTCGGCTCCGGTGCACATCATACCACAATTGATCTCATTGCCAATTTGTATCATTTCGGGAAAAAGATTTTTGCTTTTCAGGTATGTCATTACAGTCTTTGTATACTGGTAAACGGAATCCTTAAGGACATTTAGCTCTTTAATATTTTTCCATGCAACTGGAGGAATCTGCTTGTCAGGATCAGCCCATGTATCCGAATAATGCAAATCGAGTAACACCGCCATACCTTCAGCTTTTGCTGCCGCAATGCTTTTTTCCACATCTTTGAGGTCATTGTATAATTGGGTTCCCGATTCTCCGTAAACATCTTTGGTCCAGGCCGGATTATGCCACAGGCGCAATCTCACCAGATTTGTTCCGTTGTCCTTAAAAATACTGTACGGGTTTCTGATTACTCCTGAGTCTTGGTAAATTCCGCCATGGTCAAGGATTTGGTTTACATAGGAAAGATCGGCACCCATGCAGAACTGATTGATAGAATAAAATACCCTATCATCAACAGGCTGATCATCGTCTTTCTTCTCCTTGTTGCATGATAAAAACAGGCTTGCCAGCATAACAAGGCCTGAAAAAAATATTGATTTCATATTCACCGGACTATTGTTGTTCCAATACCAAATATTCCCAGGGATCTAGTTGGATTTCTGTCTTTTTTCGCAGCCTGTAAGCATCTCCGGTAAATGCATCCCAGTATTTGTCGAATGCCTCGGCAAACGGCACACGCATACTTACAGGTTTGTCCGAAAAATTAAAGAGTCCCAGCACCTTGTTTTCACCAGAGGTCCTCAACAATTGAACAGAATGGTTAACGGAGTCGGCCTGGAAATAAATTTTTCCTCCGGCTGTTCCGGCCCGTAGTGCAGGGTTCCGTTTTTTCATTGCATTGAGTTTCCGGTATATGGTATACAAAGAGGTGTCGGTCCATGAAATGGTGTCTTTTTCAAAGAAACGTAACCGCTTGTTCAATCCGGTTTCCTGGCCTGTGTATATCATCGGAACGCCCGGCATAAGATAGGTAATCACCGCAAAACCGGGAACATACTTTCCCATTCTTTCATATTCGGTACCGGCCCATGAGTTTTCGTCATGATTGGTGATGAAATTCATGAGGATGTCATCTTTGGCGTAAACCGTATCGGTTTTTTCAATATAGTCTTTGATGGCTGCAACCTTCTTTTTTCCTTTTGCTATATCATTCAGCAGGTGGTGGAATTCCCATGCGTATGCTGCATCAAAACCGTTTGCCAGAAGCTCGGGTTCCCATGCCTCAGCTAGTTTGATAATAGGTTTAATGCTGTCAAGGTTTGCAAGGGCTTCTTTCCAAAATGTTGTGGGTACCATGGCGGCTGCGTCACACCGAAAACCATCAATTCCTATATCGCGTACCCAGAACTCCATAGCGTCAATCATAGCCTGTTGCATACCAGTCTGTTCAAAATTCAGATCGGCAACATCTGACCAGTCAGCCACCGGAGGTAATATCTTACCTTTTTTGTCGCTGGTATACCATTCCGGATTTTGCTTGATCCAGAGGTTGTCCCAACCGGTATGGTTGGCCACCCAGTCGAAAATCACAAGCATTCCTGCCTCATGTGCTTTCTTTACAAGTTCTTTCATGTCCTCCAGGGTGCCGAATTCCGGGTTCACCCCCTTGTAATCAGCAATAGAGTAATAGCTTCCCAGCGCTCCCTTGCGGTTTTTTACCGAAATGGGGTAGGTAGGCATCAGCCACAGGATGTCTACCCCCAGATTTTTCAACCGGTCAATATGTTGTTCAGTAAATGCCCTGAGGGTACCTTCAGGGGTGATCTGGCGGATGTTTACCTCATAGATGACGCCTGTAGCCAGTCGTTCATGAACCGGGTCAACAGTAGGTATCATCACCGGAACGGGTTGGCTTTTTTTACATCCTGCTGAAAGAAGAAGAACTGCCCATATGACCATTAATATTTTTGCCTTCATAAAGAATATGTGTTTAATCTTGAAATCTGATTGTCTATATTCAATTATAGAACTATTAAACTGTAAGTTTATTTTTCAATCTCAACCACCAGTGCCGATTGGCCTTCAAGCTCAACCCGGCTGAGATCAACGGTTCTGCCGGTAATGACATCTTTCCCGCTTGCTGCTCCTTGTATACATTCGTCAAAGCGCACCATGTCGGGAGTTCTTTTTTCTGTTGAAAGATTCAGCATTACCATAATGGTTTTCTCTTTATTCATTCTGAAATACACATAAACATTGTCCCTTGGTATAAAATGCGTCATCTTTCCGTCATGCAGCACCGGATTGTTTTTCCGGTAATTCAGCAAGGTACGCATAAAATTGAATGCCTCATTTTCACTGGCCGTTCTGCCGTCAGCCGCAAAGGCGTTTCTCACATCGCCAGGCCAGCCGCCAGGGAAATCGCGACGTATATCCCCGTCTCCAACCTGCTTTTTGCCTCCCATAAGAATTTCAGTGCCATAATATATTTGAGGGATTCCGCGTGTAGTAAACAAATGGGTAATAGCTATCTTGTATTTATTTACGTCATAGTCCATCTGTTCACAAAACCTCGGTGTGTCATGATTATCCAGGAAAATCAGTATATTAAAGGGTTTTGCGTAAAGATAATCCATCACGTAAACGTTGTAAAAACGCGAGGCTCCCTGGTCCCAGTACTGAGTGGTTTCGTTTGGTGCTGCCATAAAAGCATCGTTCAGCGGAAAATCCATGACGGTTGGCAGTTGTGAATCATACTGATCGAAATTTTCAACACCGCTTTGCCAGTATGCAATTTCAGAAGGTCTGTGTTGCCAGCATTCCCCCATGATATTCAGGTGGGGATATTCATCACGGATGGCTTTTGTCCAGTCAGCAATTTTCCATTTGTCGTTATATGGGTAGGTGTCAACACGAATGCCATCGAGACCTGCAAATTCAACCCAAAATATGGCAAATTGTTTGAAATAGGTCAGCACAAACGGATTGTCCTGGTTCAGGTCGGGCATGGTGCCATCAAACCAGCCATCTTTGTTGAGAATAAGATCCGACCGGGAAGCATGCGGGTCGTTCCAGGTTGCAATGGTGTAATTGGTACGGGTGAATGAGGGAAACTGATGCAACCAGTCTTCCATGGGCAAATCGTTCATCCACCAATGGTCGCTTCCGCAATGATTGGGAACCATATCCATGATCAGTTTCAATCCCCTTTTGTGGCACTCATCTGCCAGTCGTTTATAATCCTGGTTAGTACCGTAGCGGGCATCTATTTTGTAATAATCAGTAGTGGCATAGGTATGGTAGGAGTATGTCGGCATATTGTCTTCAAGCAGCGGTGTGCTCCATATTGCAGTAACACCAAGGTCACTCAGGTAATCGAGGTGGTTGATAATACCCTGAATATCACCCCCATGCCGTCCATCCCTGTTTTGTCGATCAGCTTTTTCTTTAAGTTGTTCAACAGAGTCATTCAGGGTATCGCCATTTGAAAATCTGTCTGGCATTAACAGGTAAATCACGTCGCGTTGGTCATAACTTTCGCGTTCGGCAGAACCACTGACACGTTCATTCAACACATAAGGGTGAGTGTACCTGATTTTTTTCCCTTTCAAAAAGTTGATCATCATAGTTCCCGGCTGAGTTTCCTGCGCTATATCCAGGGTAATGAACAGGTAATTCATATTGGATGTTCGGGTAATATGTTTGACTGTAATTCCCGGATAGGCTATTTCAGGATTCAGATCAGCAATCAGATCACCATGTATCATCAGTTGAAGTTCAGTGTTTTTCATGCCTGTCCACCACATAGGCGGATCTACATGTTTCACCTGGTATTCGCCCGCAAATCCTTTAAGGGCAATCAAAAGAAACAGGAATGGAAATACCCGGGAACCGGGTGCGTGGTTTGGTTTCATAACTACTGATGATTTATTCGATCACAATTTATGAGTTTACCATTGATTTCAACCTGAAGTTTTTCACCTTTCACAAGTTTTACAACGGTTTCTTTTGCAGAAATGGTTACATTCAGTATTCTTCCACGGAAGTGGATGTTGAATGAGATAAGTTTCCATTTACGGGGTAGATTGGGCGTAAATGTGAGCTTCCCTTCTTTAATGCGCATACCTCCAAAACCAATAACCATCGACATCCAGGTTCCACCCATGCTGGTGATGTGAAGTCCTTCTGCTACTTCATGGTTATAATCATCAAGGTCGAGCCGTGATGTTCTCAGGTATAAATCATAGGCTTTTTCCGCTTCGCCGATGCGGTTGGCCAGAATAGAATGTATGCAGGGTGAAAGAGAGGATTCATGCACCGTGCGTGGTTCGTAAAAGTCGAAGTTTCGCCGGATGATGTCGGTTGTATATTCGTCCTCAAAGCAGAATATACCCTGAAGCACATCGGCCTGTTTGATGTAAACCGACCGCAGGATGCGATCCCACGACCAGTGTTGGTTGATGGGTCGTTCTTCAGGTGACAGTTCGTCAGCCATTCGTTGTTCCTTATCCATAAAACTGTCTTGCTGCAGAAAAATACCTCTTTCATCAAGCATCGGAAAGTACATGTGTTTGATGATGTCTTTCCATGAGGATGTTTCCGTATCATAGTGGAAACGGGTTTTTTTGATGATCCGCTGGAAATTTGACGGATGCTCATTCATAACATAGTCAATGGATTCGATGGTGTAACGCAATGTCCAGGATGCCATCCTGTTGGTATACCAATTGTTGTTCACATTGTTCTCATACTCATTTGGTCCGGTGACTCCTAAAATCACATATTTTCCTTTCACATCAGACCAGTTCACACGCTGGCGCCAGAATCGCGATAAGGCAATCAGTACTTCCAGTCCGTATTCAGCCAGGTAGT
>CAYVBH010000099.1:0-12418 GCA_964449015.1 uncultured Bacteroidales bacterium | reverse complement strand
TGCAAAGTCTTTCTTTTTTCATTACCTGGATATCGAAGGGCTTGATGCGCAGACCTACCGTTTCACCTGCATCGAAGCAATTGTAGTCCTGCACCATGAACTCAAACCCTTCAGGAGTGGTAACCATCATCTCATAATGAACCCCCTTGAAAATGCATGAGGTGACCTGACCACTGAACTGGGCTGCTTCAACCTTTTCAAAAATATAGATATCCTCGGGACGAATCACCACGTCAACAGGCTCATTGGTTGCGAAGCCTTTATCGACACATTCAAATTCGTGACCGGCGAACTCAACCAGGCAATCCTTCTTCATCACCCCGTTAAGAATATTACTTTCACCAATGAAATCGGCAACAAATGAATTTTCCGGCTCATTGTAGATTTGGATGGGAGTGCCAATCTGCTGAATTTTGCCTTCGCGCATTACCACGATGGTATCACTCAGTGTCAGTGCTTCTTCCTGGTCGTGGGTTACATAAACAAAGGTAATGCCCAGTTTTTTATGCATGGCTTTTATTTCCATCTGCATGTCTTTGCGCATTTTCAGGTCAAGCGCAGCCAGCGGTTCATCAAGCAATAGCACTTCCGGCTCGTTAACAATAGCCCGGGCTATGGCAACCCGTTGTTGCTGACCTCCTGAAAGCGTATCCACGTCTCTTTCTTCATAGTCGGTCATGGTCACCATTTTAAGCACCTGCATGACTCTTTTTTCAATTTCCGCTTCAGGCAGCTTCTTCAGTTTCAGTCCGAAAGCAATGTTGTTGAATACATTCAGGTGCGGGAACAGTGCGTACTTTTGGAATACCGTATTCACCGGCCTGAGGTGAGGTGGCGTGAGGGTCATGTTGCTGCCGGCTATTGATATTTTTCCTTCCGAAGCTTTCAGGAAACCGCCAATAAGCTTCATTAACGTAGTCTTTCCGCAACCTGAAGGACCCAGTATGGTTACAAACTCACCTTTCCGAATGGAAAGATTCACATCATCGAGAACTTTTTTATCCCCAAAATAATGAGAAACATTTTCAACAGCGATGATGTTGTTATTGGTATTTTCCAGCATTTACAAGCAGATTGAACAAATGTCACAACACACAACAGAACACTTAAAAATCAATGCAATTAAAATAAAAATATTTAATAATTGTATTTTTATAACGGCAAAATTAATTGTCCTGAAATTTTACATTTTTTGCTGGTAGTTATTATCTTCTTCTGAAAGTATGATTTGTATTTCTTATTATTGCGCTTATTTGTACAGGTAGCATATCAACATGTCACACCAAAATGCATCAGTAAAATCAATTCTCTTTGCCCTGCTGGCCAACCTGGGAATTGCAATTACCAAAACAATTGCTGCGGCAATAACCGGATCCGGGGCCATGCTGGCTGAATCAATCCATTCTTATGCCGATTGCAGCAATCAGGGTCTGCTGTTCTTCGGATTGAATGCCACAAAAAAGAAACCCGACAGTGAACACCCGCTCGGATACGGGAAAGAAATCTATTTCTGGTCGTTTATTGTTGCGCTCATATTATTCAGCATGGGCGGACTGTTCTCTGTTTATGAAGGAATTCACAAACTGAGTTCGCATGAAGGACTTAAAAGTCCGCTTGTTGCCGTTGTGGTTTTGTCGGTGAGCATGGTTTTTGAGGCCGCTTCACTATTCGGGTGTCTCACCCAGATCAATAAACTGAGAAAAAACATGTCGCTCTGGAAGTGGTACCAAACCAGCCGACAGAGTGAGCTGGTAGTTGTATTGGGTGAAGACGTGGCAGCTCTGCTCGGTTTGTCATTCGCACTCATTTCAGTAGTGCTGGCCATCATCACCGGTAACCCTGTTTTCGACGCAATCGGCAGCATCGGTATTGGTGCTTTATTGATTGTCGTTTCCATACTTCTGGCGGTGAAAGTCAAAAGCCTGCTAATCGGACAAAGTTCTGATGACGAAACACGTGCTTCCATCAAGGCAGTTTTGGAATCACGGCCGGAAATAGACCAGGTTATTAACTTGATTACACTGCAGCTGGGGCCACAAGTAATGGTTGCCGTTAAGGCTAAAATGAAGGAGGCAGGTTCTGTGGATGATTTGATCTTCCGGATCAATGCCTGTGAAAGTGCATTGAAAAAAGAAAATTCTGCCATTCAGTGGGTTTTCTTCGAACCGGATATTGAATAGTCAGATTTTATTGCATTACATAAACCCCAACTATGAGATCAGTTGTATTCATCGTTTTTTCACTACTTTGTAATATCGGCGCCTACAGCCAGGGAAAAAATGTCGTTAACGCACAGTCTGCCCCATCCGGGAAAATCTCTTTAAGGCAATCAAAGATCATCTATGAAGAATCGAAGATATTTCCCGACAAAACACAACTTTCAATTGCACTGATAAGAAGCGGGAAGCCTGTTTTCTACGGCATTCAAATTAAAAACGACTCCATTCAAAGTGTGGACAACCACCTGAGCATTTTCGAAATTGGTTCCATCACCAAGGTTTTTACCTCTGCTTTACTCGCTCAACTGGTGGAGGAAAACAAAGTCAACCTGGATAACCCCATCAATGGTTATATGGATATGTTGTTAAAAGACAATATTCAAATTACCTTCAGGCAACTTGCCTCCCATACTTCAGGTCTGCCCCGAATGCCGCAGAATATGATCATTACCGATCCGCTGAATCCTTATAAAGACTATAATGAAGCCAACCTGAGACAATACCTGTCGGATAAGATGAAATTAATAGCAAACCCTTCTGAGAAATATGAATACTCAAACCTGGGGGCAGGTCTGCTGGGCTATCTGGAGGGAAAAATTGAAAAGACCTCCTATGATAATCTATTGCAGAAAAAAATCCTGAGTAAATATGGGATGAGCAGCACCACCACAAATCGGCAACTTGTGGCAGACCGACTGGTAAAAGGATTGGATATGAACGGAAAAGAAACGCCGAACTGGGACTTCGCAGTATTGGTTGGGTGTGGCGGCATGCTTTCATGTACGGATGACCTGTCCAGGTTTACCCTAGCCCAGTTGGATGAATCCAATAAAGAGCTTGCCTTAACCCGTACAAAGACTTTTGATATCAATAAGAACATGGATATGGCGCTGGGATGGCACATCATTAAAGCAGATAGCGGAGCCGAGTGGATCTTTCACAACGGCGGAACAGGAGGATATACCTCCTCAATGGCTATGGATATGAAAAAGAAAACCGCAGTGATTATCCTGTCGAATGTTTCGGCGTTTCATAAAAACATGGGCAATATTGATGCACTGTGCTTTGAATTGATGAAAACCATGAGCCCATGAGGTTTATGGAACATAACAGGAGGTTTTTGAAGAGCAATCATTGTTTCAATAAATATTGATGCATGAAGACTTTTAATTTGCTATTGTTGTTGCTCATATTGACCTCAACCTGTACATCTGAATATAACAGAGAGAACATTGCATACAATCCACCAGTCATAGGCAACTGCAATGACGACACCGTCAATGCTTATCATTATGTGCTTCCGGAAAAACATAGCGGAACTCTCCCCTTGTGGATCATTCTCGATTCGGGTGGTGACGGCCTGCTGGCCGTGAACAAAACGAAATCTGCAGTTGCAGATATACCTTGCGTGTTAATCGGATCAGATCTTATACGCAACAATTACTACGGATACAAGCAGGCCATACGACAATTGGTTGATGATGCCTGCCGGAAATTCCCAGTATCAAAGGACCTGGTTTTCGTTGCCGGATTCTCCGGCGGTGCCCGCATGGCTTTTGAATTTGCCCGGGAGTTTCCGGTGAAGGGCGTACTCATGTGCGGGGCAGGCCCATCACCTGATTTGCTTCTGAATTTGCCTTTTCCGTTATACATGATTTCCGGAACAACCGACTTTAATTTTTCAGAGATGTATTATAACCCGCTCCGGAAAACCAGAAACCCAAATTATCTCACAGATTTCTTCAGGGGAAAACATGAATGGCCGCCGGCGGACAAATTGAGGGAGGGTTTTCTGTTTCTGATGAATCATTCAAATGAGCCTGTAAAAAGACTTGCAAAGCTGGAATCCGAAATTCTTGAAGAAAAAGCGGACAGTTTGCTTGCCGCAGGCGAGAACTTCTTCGCATTGAAGGCAATCGAAAAGGCAATTACTTTAGATGCTTCCAGCAAGCGTTTCAAAAAAAAGATCGACCGGATGAAACAAGATCAGAAAATTACAAACCAGTTAACACAGCTGGAAAAAAACCTGGAACTGGAATACCGCATCAATCAGGCCTATGCCAATGCACTTATGGAGCAAGATTCGATATGGTGGAGCAAAGAATTGAACCAACTCACTTTGGAAATCAGCAATAACACCGGAGAACAGCAGGACCACTATTTACGGATTAAGGCTTTTCTGGGAATCATGATTTATTCTCAACTGAATCATTTCATTCGAAATCAACCAGGCGATGTCAGGATTGTTCACCTCCTTGCCACATACGGAAAACTGGAACCGGAAAACCCGGATGTTTATTACGATTATGCCTTGTATGAATGGAAACGCGGAAAAAAGGAGTCAGCCAGACACTACTTGTCACATGCGATTTCATTAGGGTTCAAAGACCAGGAAAAAATGGGAAATGATTTTCCTGTAACATTTACTCATGAGATAAAGACTGATACAGAAAAAACAGCAAATGCTGTAATCGAATGACAATCTCGCAGCTGGACTCAGATCAAATTTTCTTATTTATTCTTTTACTTATACAGCATAACTTCCTTAACTTCATGCTGATTAAACAAAATATAAGTAACTCTATCTGAAATGCTGTTATTCAATTATCTAAAAATCGCCTACAGGATTATTCTTAACACCAGGCAATATTCGATAATCACTATACTGGGACTTTCCATCGGCATGACAGCCTGTCTTATTATTCTTCACTATGTCAGTTTCGAGAAAAGTTATGACAAGTTTCATGAAAATTATGATCGCATTTATCGTATCAGATATGAACGCTTCAGCGAAGATGGTGAATCAGTTCGGTTTGCTTCCTGTTGTCCTCCTGTTGGCTTGCGGATAAGGGCCTCGTTGCCGGAGGCTGAAAAAGTAGCCCGCATTTCCCATTACCTGGTATCGGTTTCATATGATGATAGAAGATTTATTGAAGAAAGGCTATATTTTGCTGAACCGGAGTTTTTTGAAATATTTGACTTCAAATTTGCCGAAGGTGATCCGAAAAAGGGAATCCGGGAGCCCAATACCGCGCTGATCTCTAAAACTACAGCCGGCAAATATTTCGGAGACACCAATCCCCTGGGTAAATCCATCAGACTCGACAACAAATGGGAATACAAAATTGTCGGTGTCTTTGACGACATTCCGGAAAACTCGCACATTAAATTCGACATAGTTCTTCCCTGGATGGGCCTGTTGGATATATTGGGCCAGGACTATGATGATTCATGGGGAGATTCGGGTGCATTTACATATGTATTACTCAGGAAAGGGGTGAACATTGATGAATTTCAGAATAAGTTGAATTTTATTGCTGATCAGGAATTCGGAGAGGTGCTTCGGACATACAAACTCACCATGAAACTCCCATTGCAAAAATTAACTGACATTCATCTGACATCACACTTCCAGCAGGAATTTGAAGCAAACGGAGACCTTTCGACTGTTAACCTGCTTTTTGCAATTGCCATTTTCATTATCGGAATTGCCTGGGTGAATTATATCAACCTATCAACAGCACAATCATTCACCAGGGCAAAAGAAACCGGTTTGCGTAAAGTGATTGGTGCGTCCAGGTTCAATCTGAGGGTTCAGTTCTTTTTAGAAGTTGTTATGATCAATATCCTGGCTATGAGCTTAACATTGGTCATGCTCGATCTTGTTTTGCCCATGTTTTCACGCATAACCGGAACACCTTTGAGTTACGATATCTGGTATCAAAACTGGTTATGGCCTGTTCTATGTTTATTGCTCCTCGCAGGCGTATTCCTTTCCGGTCTTTATCCTGTTACTTTGCTGTCTTCATTCAGTCCGTTACATATACTAAAGGGAAAGCCCGGGAACAAACCGGGAGGGCTGAATCTGAGGAAAGTGCTTGTTATTTTTCAGTTTACCATGGCAATAGGCCTCATCACATTTACATTTGCTGTTTTCAGGCAAGTATCCTATCTCAAGAAGGAAAAACTTGGATTTTCAATTGACCAGGTATATGTAGTACGGGCACCGCGCGTAAGAGATGTGTCTTTTAACAACAGGGTGGAGAGTTTCAGACAGGAATTGCTGAAAAATGCCTCGATTGCCAATATGTGTGTCCTTACTGAAGTTCCCGGTCGACAGATTTATTGGGATGCAGGAGGAATTCACCCCGTTGGATCCGATGAAAGCAAGAACTATCAGATCGTAGGAATTGATTACAACTTTGTGGATTTTTTTAAAACAAAAATCATCGAAGGAAGAAATTTTTCAAAGAAATTTTCTTCTGATTCGCTTGCACTTATCCTCAATGAAACTGCAGTAAAATGGATGGGATTTCAGGATGTCCAATCTGCCGTTGGCAAAAAAATTGATTACTGGGGAGATATATACACGGTTGTCGGAATTATGAAAGACTTCCATCAGCAATCACCAAAAGCAGCCTTTGAGCCACATATATACAGGTTACTACCCTATGGAAGGGGTGCAAGGGGCATGTTTGCTTTCAGATTAGGGGTAAATGATCCGGCACCTTCATTAAGACAGATTCAGCGGCTCTACAATAAGTTTTTCCCCGATAATCCGTTCGAATCCTTCTTTCTGGATGAATATTATAACCAGCAATACAAGGCTGATCTGATGGTTGGAAAAATTCTCGGGGTATTTTCTTTCCTGGTTATTTTTATTACTGCTCTGGGAATCTATGGATTGTTTTCATTTCTAGCCATTCAGCGTGTTAAGGAAATATGTATCAGAAGTATTATGGGAGCCGGCTTTTCAAGAATTCTGCTTGTATTTATCCGCGAACTGTTGGTTCTTATTCTGATATCCTTTCTGATAGCTTTATCATTAAGTTATGTTAGTATTGACCGATGGCTTGAATCTTATGCCATCAGAATGAACATGAATGTATCGCTCTTCATATTGCCATTGATTCTTGTTATCTTGATTGTCGGATTAACACTAAGTTCACAGATCATCCGGATCACAAGAATCAATCCTGTTGAGAACCTAAGATATGAATGAGCAAAGGCATTGATGTTAATATGTAAGAATAATGTTCCCGGGAAATCTTTCCAGGCATGAGAACCATGGAAGATCTTCTGAAGAAGGCTGCTGATTCCAATTGCTGTTTATGGTTGTGATTTAAAAGTTCAGTACAAAAGTTGTTTGTTCCCCTTGCTTAGATAAAACCGATATACTGCCTTTATGCAGCCGCATGATCTTACGTGACAAACTCAACCCGATACCTGAACCGTTTTCGCGGGTGGTATAAAAAGGAATAAAGATCTTTTCCAGCTCCTCTTCAGGAATGCCTTTTCCATTGTCGGTGATGCTTATCTTGTGTCTTCCCCTGTAGTTTTCAGAAACACTAACTTCAATTTTTCCGGAAGGCTTTCCTTCCAATGCATCGATTGCATTGTTGATTAAATTGATCATCACCTGGTTGAGCAATTTCTCATCACCGATCAATTCTTCTTCCCTGCAATTTCGGATTATTCTGAAATCGATTCCCGCTTCATCCAGTCGGGTTTTCATCAATAGCCTGATCCCGTTCAGCCAATTGTCAATCGGAATCGGTTTAAAAACCGGATTGGGTATTTTGGTGAGTTTCCGGTAATCTTCCACAAAACGCATCAACCCCTTGCCTGTGTTTTCAATTACCCCGAGCCCGTGAATAATGTTGTCAATATGCTTTTCCGTAATATCACCAGCCGGTAACGGTTCGCCATTCTTAATGAAAATGCGTGAAAGTGTATTGCTCAGCGATGTGATGGGGGCTACTGAATTCATGATCTCATG
Source organism: uncultured Bacteroidales bacterium (assembly GCA_964449015.1). Lineage (GTDB taxonomy): Bacteria > Bacteroidota > Bacteroidia > Bacteroidales > UBA10428 > UBA5072. Next base: position 4,420 of record CAYVBH010000099.1, on the reverse strand, counting down.
TGTCATAACCCGGATGAGCTTTTGCCATGAATCGAGTTCATTCTCTTCAATCTCAGATTTAATATCCGAAAGTGAGTACAATCGGTACTTGTTTGCATTGAAATGAAGCAGTGCAACTTTTAATGAAATCAGGCGCAGCTCATTGCCCTGAAGCATTTTGATGGTCCTGCTCTGTCCGGGATTAATCAGCCGCATCTGCTCGAAAAGCTCAGTATTTTTTTGCTTGAGCAAGTCGATATGCGTGATATGAGGAAGACCTATAAAATCAAGCGCCGGACCATTGATCTGCTCAATGTATCCTTTTTCATCAACTGCCAGTAAGCCGGTAGCTGAAGATTTCAGCATTTCGTGAAAAAACCGCTCCCGGTTTTCGCTTTTGATTCGTATATCTGCAATATGTGCGTTCAACCGGTTCAAACTATGATGCAATGTACGCAGTGAACGGGGACGGATTTTTTCCGGGTAATGCAGTGTGGTGTCATCATTGGTAACGGCATCAAAAAAGTAAGCCACCTTCCGGTTGAGACTGTTCAGAAAATTTACCAGATCAAAAAAGGAGATCAGGATGACCAATGTTAGGGGAGCCGCCAGCAACCAGGCGTGCCGGTATATGGATATAGCCAGTGCTGCAGATGCCAAGCCGAATATCAGCATGCGGATGATGACCGAGATATTGTATGATTTAAAGATCATACCGTTTGATTTTGTTGTATAATGTCTGCCGCGATATGCCCAATTGATTGGCCACAGCAGTATGTCTGCCGTTGTGCTTTTCCAGTGCCATGGCGATCATGTGCTTTTCCATTTCTTCGAGAGTGAGAAAACTGGTGTCAGAAAGCCTTCCCGTTGGCCGGAAAATGAAATCATCGGCATTCAGGATTGCTGAATCACATAAAATTACCGCCTTTTCAATGGTATGCTGCAGTTCCCTGACATTACCCGGCCATGGGTATTCGTTCAGCTTTAGCAATGCCTGCGAACTGATGGTGAGTTTCGGCTTGCGGTACTTCTTTTCAAAATAGGTGAGAAAGAACATGGAGAGCAATTCAATGTCCCCTCCCCGTTCGCGAAGCGGAGGCACTTCTATCCATATCGTATTGATTCTGTACAACAAATCCTCACGGAATTTTTGCTGGTTTACCAACTGCTCCAGATCACAATTGGTGGCGCAGATCAACCTGATATTAACCGGTATCGGTTCATTGGAACCTACAGGGATCACTGTTCGGCTCTGAAGTGTAGTTAACAGTTTTGATTGCATGGCCATCGGCAGATTGCCTATTTCATCAAGAAACAGTGTGCCTTTATGAGCCAGCTGAAACTTGCCCACACGATCTTCGCGGGCATCTGTAAAAGAACCTTTCTTATGTCCGAACAATTCACTCTCGAAAAGCGATTCAGGTATGGTACCCATGTCCACGGCAACGAGCAATTCATCACTTCTTTCAGATCGCCTGTGAATTTCCTGTGCAACAAGCTCTTTGCCTGTGCCATTTTCACCGGTTATCAGCACATTGGCATCTGTTTTGGCAACCTTGGCAATGGTTTGCATCAGCTTCAGCATCCCGGCAGACGAGCCCAGGATGTGCTTGTGCTCCTGGTTCAATCCCTTTTTCAGGGTTTGTTCACGTTGTTGCAACTCCTCCACCCTGACGTTTGAACGCCTCAGTTTCAATGTGGCCATCAGGGTTGCCAGCAATTTTTCATTCTCCCAGGGTTTTAAGATAAAGTCGGCGGCGTCTTTTTTGAGTGCCTTTACGGCCAGTTCCACATCGCCATATGCGGTAATCATAATCACCTCTGTTGAAGGGAAGTCCTTTTTTATTTCGCCTAGCCAGTACAAGCCCTCATTGCCCGTGTTGATTCCGGCAGAGAAATTCATGTCGAGCAAAACGACATCCATATCGCATTTCTTCAACTCTGTCATGATCAGATTCGGATTAGAAATACCAATCACAGTTTCAAACTCAAGCTGAAGCAGCATTTTAAGCGCACTCAGCGTGTTCTTGTTGTCGTCAACGACAAGGATTTTACCGGTTTGCATAGACTCATTAAGTAATCCTGTCAAATTTAAACCACTTAACCATCCCCTTTGAAAAATGTCCAATAATTTTACAGAAAAACCAATTTTTTTACACTCCGGATAACCCCATTATCTCTATAACCTTGTCTAATAACCACTTGCTTTTATGGCACCCGATTTGACCTCAGGTGTTCAAAACAGTATCATTGAAATAACTATTTGTAATATGATAAAAACAATTGAACTCACTAAAGTATTCCGTACCGATGAAGTAGAAACCACGGCATTGAACAAGGTAAACCTTGAAGTAAAAAAGGGTGAATTTGTGGCCATCATGGGGCCATCGGGGTGCGGAAAATCCACTTTGCTGAACATTGTCGGGCTGATTGACAACCTGACCGATGGAAAGTACTTATTCGACGGGCAGGATGTATCGACGCTCCGCGAAGGACAACGCACCGATATGAGAAAGGGCAATATCGGATTTGTATTCCAGAGTTTCAACCTGATTGATGAACTCACTGTATTTGAGAACGTGGAATTGCCCCTGGTATACATGCGAATCAAAGAATCGGTCCGCCGCAAAACGGTGGAGGGCATTCTCGAAAGGATGAAGATCGGTCATCGCCGGAGTCATTTTCCGCAGCAGCTTTCAGGAGGTCAGCAACAACGCGTGGCTATTGCCCGTGCCGTAGTAGCCAGTCCCAAGCTGATCCTGGCCGACGAACCCACGGGTAACCTCGATTCGAAAAACGGGCTTGAGGTAATGAAATTGTTGTCGGATCTGAACAAGGAAGGCACCACCATAGTTATGGTAACCCACTCCGAAAGGGATTCGGGCTATGCACACCGGATTGTCAATCTATTTGACGGCAGGATTGTAACTGAAGAAATGAAGCGGAGCATAGAGATTACTGCGATGAGCAATGAACAATGAATAATGAACAATAATAAATATTACGGCATATGCTTAAGAATATTTCCATTAATAAGTAAATCACATTTTATTGTTAATTACTAATTGATAATTGATTTCTATTGTTCATTGCTAATTCACAACAAAAACCATGTTCAAATATTTCTCAAAAATAGCGATGCGGTACCTGTGGCGACACAAAACCTATACAGGCCTTAATTATTTATGTTTGTCATTCGGTTTCACCTGTGCCATTCTGGCCTTGTTGTACATAAACAATATGGTTGGTTTCAACAAGTTTCATGACAATTATAACCGGTTGTATTCCGTGGAAGCCATGGTTACCTATTTTAACGGCGATCGCTTCCCCAAACAATATTTATCCGCCTCATTGCCTGATGTGCTCAAAAAACAGGCGCCAGAGATTGAAGAAGTAACCCGGATTGCCGAACGCAGTTGTTCCTTCGTTTATGAAGAAGAAACCTTTTCAGGTAGTGCCATTTATGCCGATAAAAGCCTGTTCCGGATATTTACTTTTCCGCTTGAACAGGGAAGTCCTTCATCTGTTCTGAATAACCCGAGTTCCGTGGTTATCTCGGAACCAATGGCACTCAAGTTCTTCGGTAGTACCAATTGCATAGGAAAAAACCTGACTATGACCCAAGAAAACAAGTCGGAAGTTTTCAGGATATCAGGAGTTTTCAGGAAAATACCTGCTCAATCAAACTTACAATTTGATTATGTCATTCCATTTGAAAAATACCTTTCGGATAATGCCTGGGCTGAAGAGTCAGGAGCTACGTCCAATATGACCTGGGTATTACTAAAAGAACATACAGATTATGCACAGGTTAATTATAAAATACAAGACCTGATCAAAAATCAGGAGGACAATCTAAATCAGGACTTGTTTCTCTTTCCTTTAAAAGATAAGGCGCTCTTCAGGTATACCAAAGATGGTAAGGTATGGCAGGGAATGCAGATGGTAGTGATTGTGGGTGCAGTGGGACTGGTTATCCTGCTGATTGCCTGCTTCAATTTCATCAACCTGGCCGTTGCCATGAATATCAAAAGAAATCGTGAGACCGGTATCAAAAAAGTAGTTGGCTCACGAAAATCTTTCATAATATTTCAGTTTCTCGGTGAAACATCTATTATCATTTTGACAAGCCTGCTAACAGCTTTCCTTTTAGTAAACATGTTGCTGCCTTTTCTAAATTCCACCCTAAATGCCGATGTACATCTTCGCCTTCCGGATTTGAAAACCATTTCAATTCTATTTAGCATAGCTCTGTTTACAGGTATTGTAGCAGGTCTTTTGCCGGCGCTGTACCTGGCATCATCAAATCCGTTAACCGTATTGAAAGGAAAAATTGCCTCCGGTCACAGTTACAGTAAATTCAGGCAAAGTCTGATCGTTTTTCAGTTTACCATACCAGTGGCTTTAATCATCTGCATGATGGTGATCAAATCACAGGATA
>CAYVBH010000098.1:6346-12428 GCA_964449015.1 uncultured Bacteroidales bacterium | reverse complement strand
TAAAAATCGGCAATCAATCCTTTTTTTGCCAAAATGCCTATTCAACCGACAGCACTTTTTTTGAACTTTTTGATTTCAAACTGATATCGGGAATATCTGAAAATGCTTTTGCCAAACCCGGAAGGGCTATGATTTGTGAAAGTCTGGCCAGGAAATACTTCGGTACTACAGATGTTATCGGTCGTGAAATCACCATATTCCATCAGCAGGATCCCACCCCAAAAAACTTCATCATTGATGGGGTTATGGAAGATTTTCCTGGAAATTCCCATTTTCATGCCGAACTCCTCACCTCATTCACTACAGTTGAAGATCGCACCACCTGGGCGTATACATATTGCCTCTTAAAAAAAGGTGCCAATCCGCAAATCCTGCGCAGCAACATACAAACAAAATGGGAAAAAGAAAAAACCGGTGATTCTCCGGTTGCAATCCTGCATTTACAGCCCCTTACTGATATTCACCTCTACAGCCATAAAACCAGGGAAATGGAAAAGAACGGCGATATCCGGTCGCTGATCCTGTTGGGAAGCGGGGCAATTATCATCCTGCTCATTGCCCTGATCAACTTTCTGAACCTGAGTCGTGTTCAATTCATTTCAGAGATGAACTCATTCAGGGTGCGATTGATCATTGGGGCTTCCCGATTTCGCCTGGCACTTGAAATGGCAGCACACTCACTGATTCTGTCGGTCATAGCCTTTGCTGCGGGACTGATTATTGCCCTGGAAATAGGAAGATTTCTTGATGCTGGTACCATCCAACCGAGACAGATTCAGGATCTGTTGATTATTGCATTGGGTTTTGCAGCGATAATAGCCGTTCTATCGGTACTCCCCCTTTTGACAACTGGATTTTCAACCAAAAGAAACCCTGCCGATCTGAAACGCAACCTGTATGCTGTGCCATTGATTGCACAGTTTACGCTTTCGGTGATTGCCATAACCGGTACGATTGCCTTATACCGGCAGATGAATTATATCCAAAACCAACACCCGGCTTCACAGAATGCAGACATGTTGGTTATAGCCGACAATCCCTCGGAAACATTGCAACGCTACGAAGCCTTTAAAACCGAATTGCTCAATGACGCTTCCATTTCCGATGTAACCGGTGCTATGGAAGAACCGGGTGGTGATATCCTGGATGGCAGCAATTTTGAAATGGAAGGAATTGATAAAACGGATAACCAGTCAATCAACATCTTTACCATTGATTCCAATTTTTTCAGTTTAATGGGAATCAACCCTTTAGCAGGAACGGTTGATTTCGGATACACTCCCTCACAGCAGTGGGAAGCCGATGTTCTCGAATTGAATAAGCTCCGGGGCGGTGGAAAAGATAACGATTCTGAAATTACTGCATTGGAAAAGAAAGTAGGTAACTACCGCGAGAAATATATCCTGAATCAAAGTGCTCTTAACATGCTGGGAATAACAAATCCCCAGGATGCCATCGGCAAGCGATTCAGACTTAATTTTTTCATTCCCGAGCTATTTCCCGAGGGTGAAGTAATCGGAGTGGTTCCCGATTTTCATTATACCAACCTTTACAGTAAAGAAAAACCACTGGCCATCGCGTCACGCAAATTGTTCAATTATTGCTTTATCATCCGGACAAACCCGATGCAACGGGAAAAGGCGATAGAAGCACTTCGGAACGCGTGGCAGAAAGTCAATCCCGACTATCCCCTGGAATATGAGTATATCACTCAAAGTTACCAGAAGGTGTATACCACGGAATATTCACAATCCAGGGTCATTTCACTTTTTGCCCTGTTATCTATGATCATTTCATCGTTGGGCATATTCGCTTTGGCAGCGTTCATCATGCAGCGCCGCACCAAGGAAATCGGTATCCGAAAGGTAAACGGCGCCACTATTGCGCAAGTGATGCTGATGCTAAACAGGAATTTCATCAAATGGGTAATCCTTGCCTTTGTCATCGCCTGCCCTATTGCCTGGTACGCCATGCACAAGTGGTTGCAAAACTTCGCATATAAAACCGATTTGAGCTGGTGGGTATTTGCAGCAGCTGGAGCAGTGGCAGTTGCAGTGGCGCTGCTGACTGTGAGTTGGCAGAGCTGGAGGGCGGCAACACGGAATCCGGTGGAAGCGCTGAGGTATGAATGAACAATTATTAATTGCCAAGCAACCCCAAAAGAAATATGTTGTCCTTGATACTGAATTCAAAACCCATTATCATGAAGACAAAATATACGCTTATTATTATACTGGCCTCCCTGACGGCCAGCTTCACGTTCTGTCAGGAAACCGGATACCGTAAGTTCCCGGTTAATGTTTCTTTCGTATACCCTGCTTCCATTCACGGCACACAAAGTGTCAACTACCAATATGATTTTTCGCTGAATATGCTCACAGGACTTACCGGAAGTATTGACGGTTGTGAAATCGGAGGGCTGGTGAACATCAACAAAGGCAATGTTTCCGGTTTTCAGGTTGCCGGTATTGGAAACATCACCGGGGGAAGTATTGACGGAACCCAAATCGGAGGAATATTCTGTATGGCTGACAGTGTGGACGGGCTCCAGGTGGGTGGAATTTTCAACCAAAGTGGTAAAACAGAAGGATTACAGATTGGCGGATTGGTCAATATTTGTACTTCAGCTGAAGCTTCCATTGCAGGCCTTGCCAACATCAATTCAGGCAACCAGGGTGGTATTCAGATTGCAGGAATATATAACCAGGCCAAAGAAGTAAAAGGCGTTCAGATCGGACTGATCAACTTTGCTGATACTATTAAAAACGGGGTTCCCGTTGGGCTGATCAGTATTGTCAAAAAAGGCCGTTACCAGGAATTTGAATTTGCCATTGCCGACTACCTCAGCCTGGGCATCAGCTTTAAGCTGGGCGTGAAGCAATTATACACTGTTTATACAGCAGGAATGAGCATAACAAATGACCCGCTTTGGGTGGCCGGTTTGGGCCTCGGACAACTCTATGAAGTAAATCCGCGTTTCAGTATACAACCTGAACTGGTTTGGTATTACTACTTCCCGATGGATATGCAAATGCATAACAGGGACACCCATGCCACCCATTTTAAACTGGGGCTGATCAGGAACCTCAACCAGAACCTGGCCATATCACTGGCACCCAGCATATATGTATCCTGGAAACACAAACCATACAATCGTGATGATTATGGGTATGAACAAAGTCCGGTGGGACCGCTTTTTGAAATAGATCATTACAGCCGCAACCGCATTGGAATCGGATTTGGCTTAAGTGCAGGGATACATTTGCGATAGCAGCCATTCTGACTGAAGACATTGCTTGCAGGGTAAAGATCATCATGCCTACGATGAATAGTCACAATAATCGGATGATCATGGCAATATGACAACCTGATTTCCAATGCCCAGTTCAAAATATCCTGAACCGAAGGCTTCTTTTATCTGGCTGATCTGGGCATCTCCGGTACAGTGTGTTGCACCGCATTTTTCTATACCAAGGGTCTTAAGTCCGGAAATGATGTCATTCATTTCAGATTCAGATTTCTGGAGAAGATGAAAACCTCCAAAAACCATAAAGATGTTCTTATGAAAATCTTCCTTTATCTGCTTCAGCATATCCACTATTCCGGGATGTGAACATCCGGTCATGACTACCAGACCCTGTTTCGTAACTAATACCAATGCCTGCTCCGGAATCGCTCCACCAAATTCTCCTGACGTGTAGAGATGCTTGCAGATTTTGGCCGGTTCATCTGCCAGCAAAGGCTCGAAACCGGAATCTGAGATGCTTTTTTTAAATGAAATCGAAAATGAGTGAGGGATGATAACCGGTATATCTTTCTTCATTTGAGCAAATGCCGGAATGCCTCCTATATGGTCATTATGCTCATGCGATATTACAAAAACATCAATTTCTGCCGCATTAAGATCCATTTTAGTGAAATTATACTCAAAGACATCCGGTTTGGCTCCTGCATCAAAAAGAATTTCTTTCTCCAATCCCTCTATCAATATAGAATATCCCCAGTCGGCATGCAAATCCTCAGACCTGGTATAATTATCATATAATACCCTAACGGTAACCGGTTGCTCAATGCCATGATCCGCAGTTAATTCATTTTTGAAATTCTCATTTGGTAAATAGCTGTATTGCTGCCCCTTAATACAACCGGCTAGGCACATCAAGGCAACCGATAACCCTATGTATTTTGAGTTTTTCATCTGAATTATAAAGATAGAGCAAAAAAATAATTTACTTATTAATATTCATTTAAAGACAGGTAAATCACTGTGTGACTTCATAAAAAAATCGTTGGGGCTTCGCCCCATATCCCAAATAATCAAATAAATCAAGCTTTCAGATTGTCTAATCCCCGACACAACGAACGGAAAAACCGTATGTCTTCGTGTAGTCGATTCTGCTTATGTTGGGACCGTTAGAAAAAATATACCTGAGCCAGGCACTCGTAGTAGGACTCTCAGTAGAAATCCACCAGAAACCGATGTACCCAATATCGACGAATGTGCCACTACTGATACGGAGGCCACCCGGAACAGCTGTAAATCCGCTGCTGTTATTACTACCCGGGTCGTTTCCAGGTGTTCCGGCTGTTGTGTATGATTTCCATCCCCATGTTGCGGCAATAGCTTTGGCAATATCATCGCCGCTACCCTCATAACCATAGCCATTGTTGGTGAGGTAATCGGTAAGTACTGTCCATTCGGCATCGGTGGGTACATGATAGCCCGAAGGGCAAACATTTTTATTTCCGTTGCTAGCCGCATCAACTGCATACCAGTTATAGAGAGCACCGTAAATGGCTTTATAACCGGCTTCATCATTATTATACCAGCAATATGCCGGGGAGCTTAAAGCTTCCCAGGCTGTGGCGTCGGTTACTAAGGGTATGGCCGTACCATCGTTACAGGTGGTAGTCTTCAGGTTTTCTTTTAACCAGGTTTGTGTGCCTATGGTTACGGTAGTATAAACATTGCCATCGCCATCGAAAATACCTGCAAGGGTGGTAGTAAAACATACCTGTGCACCGTAAGCGGTACCGACACTATTGGTAGCATATGCCCGCACATAGTAGGTAGTATTTGCTGTTAACCCGCTCAGGTTGTTGGTATAGCTTCCTGTACCTGCGCCATCAGTAGTTTTGCCATTGTCTGTGGTTGGGTTTTGGCTGGTGCTCCAGCACACGCCGCGGGCGGTAACTGTTGAACCACCGTCGCTGGTAATCACACCACCTGTTGTAGCCGTATTAAGTGTAATATCAGAAATTGGCTGAGTTGTTAAAGATGGAATAACTATTTCAGTACTTTCATCCTCGACACAACGAACAGAAAAGCCGTATCTCCTCCCGACGTCGCCTCTGCTTACGTAGATATCATTATAGTACATACCCCTGCCCCAGGCATTTGTAGTAGAGTACTCAGAGGAACTCCACCAGAGACCGTCGTACCCAATATTGTGGACTACCCCATTATAGCCACGGTAGCCACCCGGAGCGGCTGTAAATCCGCTGCTGTTATTACTACCCGGGTCGTTTCCAGGTGTTCCGGCTGTTGTGGATGAATTCCATCCCCATGTTGCGGCAATAGCTTTGGCAATATCATTGCCGCTACCCTTATAACCATGGCCGTTGTTGGTGACGTAATCGGTAAGCACTGTCCATTCGGCATCGGTGGGTACATGATAGCCCGAAGGACATACATTTTTACCGCCGTTGGTGGTGGTACTTACAGCATACCAGTTGTACAGGGCACCATAATTGGTTTTATAAGTAGGTTCATCATTATTATACCAGCAATAAGCCGGAGTGCTTAAAGCTCCCCAGGCTGTGGCATCGGTTACCAGGGGTATGGCCGTACCATCGTTATAGGTGGTAGTCTTCAGGTTTTCTTTTAACCAGGTTTGTGTACCTATGGTTACGGTAGTATAAACATTGCCGTCGCCATCGATAATACCTGTAAGGGTGGTAGTAAAACTTACCTGTGTGCCGTAAGCGGTACCGGCGGTATTGGTTGCATAAGCACGTACATAGTATGTTGTGTTAGCTGTTAAACCGCTCAGGTTGCTGGTATAGCTTCCTGTTCCTGTGC
>CAYVBH010000098.1:0-6246 GCA_964449015.1 uncultured Bacteroidales bacterium | reverse complement strand
CATCAGTAGTTTTGCCATTGTCTGTGGTGGGGTCTTGGCTGGTGCTCCAGCATACACCACGGGCGGTAACTGTTGCGCCGCCATCGCTGGTAATATTTCCACCGCTTGTTGCAGTGGTTTGGGTGATATTGTTTGCGCTGGTTGTTGTCAACACTGGAGCTGTAACAACCTGGCTGGTTGTGAAGCTTACCTGGCTGCCATAGGCATTTCCGGCGCTATTGGTTGCATAGGCACGCACGTAGTAGGTTGTGTTAGCTGTTAAACCGCTCAGGTTGCTGGTAAAGCTTCCTGTACCTGTCCCATCAGTAGTTTTGCCATTGTCTGTGGTGGGGTCTTGGCTGGTGCTCCAGCATACGCCACGGGCGGTAACTGTTGCGCCACCATCGCTGGTAATATTTCCACCACAGGTTGCTTTGGTTTGCTCAATATTGCTTACAGTCGAAGTTGTTAAGACCGGAGGTACAACCTGCACAGTTGTTTCCTTGATACAACGAACAGATATACCTGTATTCACAGAGCAGTCATTCCTTTGTACGATGTCAATGCCAGAGTCCATGTACCTGTTCAATGCATTTAAAGTCGTATTCATATTAGAACTCCAATAGTAACAAGACCCAATACTGAAGAATGAGCCATTACGGTAACCACCCGCAACGGCTGAAAAACCGCTGCTGTTATTGCTACCCGGTTCGTTACCTGGTGTTCCGGCTGTTGTGGATGAATTCCATCCCCAAGCAGCTGCCATAGCCTTGGCAATATCATCACCGCTACCCCCGTATCCATATCCATTATTGGTAAGGTAATCCGTAAGAACAGTCCATTCTGCATCGGTGGGTACATGATAGCCTGAAGGGCAAACATTTTTATTTCCGTTGCTAGCCGCATCAACTGCGTACCAGTTATAGAGAGCACCGTATTTGGCTTTATAACCGGCTTCATCATTATTATACCAGCAATAAGCCGGGGTTGCTAATTCCGCCCAAACGGTATTATCTGTAATTTGAGGAATCGGATCACCATCCGCATAATTTGTAGAACGTAAATTTTCAGCCATCCAGATTTGATTTCCGATCTTCGCAATCGGATAATTGTTATCGTTTTTATCCGAGCAGGGTACAAATTCAACTGAGTATTCAGAGCTTTCATTTGGAACAGCAGACATAATGGTACTATGAATACCAGATTTACATTTAAATAAAACCCGATCGCCAGGAGAATAATACAAGAAATTACTAGCTGCAGCGCTTTTTAAATTACTTTTTAATGATTTCAGGTCATTATCCTCAACGTCAATGAATTTTAGATTGTCCTCACCTCCATTTTGCAAACTGATTAAACTTGCATTGTAATATTTATTATCCACCAATGCATACAAAATATACAGGCCCTGTTCTTTTGCCGAAAAACTGAATTTGCAGCTTCCACCTATTGACTTTTGTGAAGCAGATGCAACAATCTGACCCAAAGTATTATAAATCGCAACATTTACCTCACCACTGGTTTCAACAGGTATAATTATATTGGTTTCACTAGTAAACGGATTAGGCCATACCTTAAATGCAGCGTCACTGCCAATATTGATTATATCTGAAATTCCCTCTTTAAGTTGTAATATATTACCTGCCACCCTGATACTCTGGCCGGTAACCTGGTTAATTGCAATAATACTGTCAACCGTTTCGGATTCACCTGTACCAATAAATGTAAGTGTTAAATCCTGAGCCGATAAACTTATTACCTGAAACAGCATGACCAGTGAAAACAAAAGGCTACGCATGGAAATTTTGATTTATGAATGATTATTGAACGGGGTTAATTAGGTAAATATAATTGCATTACAACACAAAAGTAGAATTAATTTGTTTAAGCACAAAAAGGGTTCACATTGGTTTACAAGTCGTAGCTGACGAACATTTGCCAGGGAAAGTCCTTGCAGGCATGGTTGATCATGGGGACGAATTAACACAAATGTATTGCTCCAGGGCAAGGAATTGTTTCTCTTGTAAATTGAAGTAAGGTTAAATTTTCATTAAGGTATTTATACCATTTCCGGATAATTTGCTAAAGAAACAAGCAGCGATCTGTAAAAATTTGCGTCTTATATCCAAAACCTCTTATCTGAAAAAATAAAATTCTAAGTCTTATAAGAAATTTAAAACCTATGAAAAACTCATTGACTATTTGCTTGGTCATTTTCTGTATGACCTTTTTATCCGTGACTTCCTGTATATCATCACAAGGTTTCATTCCGATCAGGGGCACCGGAGCCTCTGTTGACAAAGACTTCAATGTGTCTGACTTCAGCGCCATCAGGGTTTCAAGTGGATTTGATGTGATATTGACTCAAGGAAACACTGAAGGTGTAACCTTAACCGCACAGGAAAACCTTTTTGAATACATCACAGTTGAAGTGGTTCAGGGCGTTCTGAACATTTATACAGAAGAAAACATAATGGCCACCAAACCGTTGAAAGCACACATATCTTTTAAACTTATTGACAAACTGAAAGTGTCTGGTGGTGGTGACGTAACTGCCGAAACCCATCTGAATGTTCCTCAACTTGAAACAGAAATCAGCGGAGGCGGTGATCTGACAGCAGAAATCAACACAGGTGAACTGAAATGCCGGATGAGTGGAGGCGGTGATGCAGCTTTCAGAGGAAGCGCCAAGATCTTCAATATTGAGATGTCTGGTGGTGGTGATCTGAGATCCTTTATGGACATGAATAATGTAACATGTCATCTTTCAGGCGGTGGTGATCTCACGCTTAACAGTAATACGAAAATTGATAATGCCGATATTGAAATTGGCGGAGGCGGTGATCTGGAAGCCGGGTTGAAGGCTGAAAAAATCAGCTGCACTATTTCCGGAGGCGGTAACGCCAGTTTAAACGGACAGTCTGGTGATCTGGAAATAAATATCTCCGGTGGCGGAGACATTGATGCAGCTGGTTTTGTCGCAGGTTCTGCAAGAATATCTGCCAGCGGAGGCTCCGATATTCATGTGAATGTATCTCATGAACTGACCGGACAAATCTCGGGTGGTGGGGATATATATTATGCTGGCAATCCCGACAAGGTTACAGTTGACGCCAGGGGCGGATCAGAAATCCATAAACAATAAAATACTAATTTTTAGTTAATCCCATACATATCGCCATGCTCCGTCCGGTTGCCGCTGCCAGACGGTATGGAAAATTCCGGTATAGGTATTTGCAGCTCCCAGTGAATCGGTAACAATATACTTGTAGTTGCCATAGGTATAACCCAGGTCACCCGATGCAGCAACATGTACATAATCGGGTTTCCAGGTCAGCATAACCTTGTCTTTACCATGATATCGCTGATCATAGTATTTCCTGATGGCATCCCTGCCCCGGATCAGGCTGTCGCCTCTTGAGATAACAGCATCTTCTGCTGCAAAAGCTTCAAACGCAGCAGGTATGCCCTGATCTGCTGCCATCTGATTAAAATCCGCCTCAGCCTGGATGATTTCATTTTTCCAGTTTTCTATTGTTCCGCTTTGATTTCTGCTGCAGGCAAAAGAAAGTATCACGAACGGTATTCCCAAAATTATGGTTCTCATCTGGATAATATTTAGGATAAATTTTTGAGGGTTAATTTACTACATATTAGTCAGAGAAGCAATTTCTGCGCTCTCTGACCATTGAAAATTTTTTAACACAGGGAATCTGTTTTTCCAGTCAGGATACATCCATAAACTATGTGATAATTCGAATTTTTGACTTAATTTTCGTGATTTATCTCAAAAATCACATGAAAGTATTATTCATCGGAGGAACCGGCGTCATCAGCTCAGCCTGCTCTGAACTTGCTGTTTCGCGTGGTATTGAATTGTACCATCTGAACCGGGGGAAAAGCTCGGCCATCAGAAAAATTGAAGGAGTGAAGACTATTCACGCCGATATCCGGAATCCTCACGAAGCCCGGCAGGCGCTTAAAGGCCATCAGTTTGATGCCGTTGTCGACTGGATTGCCTTCACACCCGACCATATTACAAACGACATCGACTTGTTTTCGGGAATCACAAAACAATTTGTTTTCATCAGTTCAGCTTCTGCATACCAAACACCTCCTGCAGAATTACCGGTGACTGAAGAAACCCCTCTCGACAATCCTTTCTGGGAATATTCCCGGAATAAGATTGCCTGCGAGAATTTGCTTCTGGAAGAGAACAAAAAACACGGATTCCCTATTACCATAGTGCGCCCTTCCCATACCTATGACAAAACCCAGGTTCCCATAGAAGGAGGATACACGGCACTTCACAGGATGAAACAGGGATTACCCGTGATTGTGCATGGAGATGGCACCTCCATATGGACCTTGACCAACCACCGGGATTTTGCGGTTGGTCTCGTGGGATTGCTCGGTAATCTAAATGCTCTTGGAGAGGCCTTTCATATAACATCCGACGAATGGCTGTCATGGAACAGCATATTTCTCACACTGGCTTCCGCCATGAATGTAAAACCCAGGCTGGTACACATTCCTTCGGAAATCATTGCAAAGTATGACAAGGAAACCGGAGACAGCCTGCTGGGTGATAAGGCACACAGCATGATTTTTGACAATTCGAAGATCCGAAAAGCAGTACCTGATTTCAATCCCCGCATCCCATTCAGTGAAGGGGCAAAAGAAATTGTGAAATGGCATGAGGAGCATGCCGGGCGACTCAAAACAGATGACCGCATCAATCATTATATGGACAAACTCATCTGTGATTATTCGGATTGCAAAATAGCAAACCTTTAGCTACCAATTGTTATTGAGCCATGAAAAAACTATCTTTTGTACTTTTCTTACCTTTTTGTATCCTGATTGTTCATGCTCAGGATACCGTCCGAATGGCTACAATAACATCTGAATTTACACGTGTAGAGCTGATCCGTATGAGTCCGGGGACAGATATGCTGGAAGGGCTTAAAAAAGCTGTTAAGGATAAAGCCATCCGGAACGGAGTCATCCTGTCAGGTATCGGCTCAGTAACCGATTATCATTTCCATGTGGTAAGCGATAAGAACCTGCCTCCCGGCGAAGAAGACCCTGAGGCATCGATGCCTAAAGACCTGATCGCCGTTCAGGGCTATATACTGGATCGTGATGTACATGCACACATCACCCTGTCAGACGAAAACAGCGTAATCGGAGGCCACCTGGAACCGGGTACCCGGGCTTTGACATTCTTTATCATTACCATTGGCGTATTGCCTGACGCCCTTGAAATTGGTGATTTTGACTACTATGGAAAACAATAATGCAGTATATTCGAACGTTTCAATATTGCCCAATTACTGATCATTGGACAAGAGTCAATTACACAATCATGAGATGTCATCTCAAACGGAAAGATTCTTGAAATTCGGAGAAAAAGTCAGATCGACTTCTTCATGGCCCTTCGCCTTTTTGCTGAGCCTTTTGTTTCTGGCTTTGTTTGAGCCTTTATTATATCTGAAACAGCAGAATATTCACAAGGATGAGGCGCTTGAGGCACTTTCTTTTGGCAATGATGTGATAGCAAGGTTTGACAGGGAGCTGAATACACTGATCAATCTGTCCTCAGGTCTTGAAGCCTATATCAAAGTGCACGGGGGAAATCTTGACTCTGCAGAATTCCAGCAATTCCTGAAAGAAATCTGCGGAAATTCCGCTTTAATCAGGAATATAGGAGTGGCCCAGGGAACCATGCTCAAGTACATGGAACCCTTGATGGGAAATGAAAAAGCTATTGGTGTTGATTACAAATCGGTGGCCAATCAGTGGCCGGTTATCGAATACGCTATTAAAATGAGAAAAGGAACTCTGGCCGGCCCGGTTGAACTCATCCAGGGAGGTCAGGCGTTGATTTACAGACTGCCGGTTTTTATTGACGATCAATACTGGGGACTTCTTTCCACTGTTATCAATATCGACCAATTGTTTGGTGCTGCTTTTATGGATCTTAACAACAGAGGGTACGAATTTGCAATCCGTTTGGATGACACTTATAAACCTGATGAAAAAAGAGTTCTGTTTGGGAATGCCGGTCTTTTCAATCAGAAAAATACGGTTCTTTCAACTGCAAGAATTCCGAATGGAACATGGGAATATGTCATTGTCCCTCAGAAAACATCCACTGAAAGTTTGACCATCAGACTGGTTGAATATGCAGGAATCTTTTTTGCCATTATGCTGTTCTTCCTGTTTAACCATATTTTCAAACTCCGCAGGCAAAACAGGGAAGCT
>CAYVBH010000097.1:0-12444 GCA_964449015.1 uncultured Bacteroidales bacterium | reverse complement strand
GATGTATATACCGACTGGTGCGGCTGGTGCAAGGTGATGGACAAGAAAACATTCAACAACGAGATCATTGCCGAATACCTGAATCAAAACTTCTACCCGGTTAAATTCAACGCGGAACAAAAAACTGACATTTCGCTGAATGGCAAGGTGTATAAATTTGTAGCCAGCGGATCCAAGGGATACCATCAACTGGCTTATCAGTTGCTGAATGGTCAACTGGGTTATCCTTCTGTAGTTTTTCTCGATGAGAAGACCAACATGATCCAGCCTTTACAGGGATACGTTGAGGCAAAACCCTTTGATGTGATCGTTAAATTTATCGGCGGTAATGCCTATAAGACCACAAAGTGGGAGGATTTCCAGTCGGGTTACGTTTCTCCTATCCAATAAGATTGAATACAGCACGTTTAACGGTATTCTTCATTTCTGAAGATACACAGGAACCATTGCACCCCATTGAAATACGGGAATAAGTGCATCAGCCCAAACTTGCTCACCTGCAGTGAGTTTAATTTCAACCTGATCTGCAATTCTATAATAGATTACATTCTGGGGAGGTTTTAAAGGGATTTTATACCGGTTCAACCCTTTAACCTTTTGAGAAGCATTCATTTCAAGAAGCACAGGCAGACCGGTTGCTTCTCTTGAATCCAGGAATCCGGAATCTGATGAGAACCTGCAAATGACCGCACTTTCAGTTTCCTTAGCAGCAGATGGAACAAAATGAAAACTTTGATGAATTTCTGTTCGGATCCTTTTACCAATAAAAAGAGACAAATATTCTTCTTCAATCCGGGCTAGTTCATTCAATGCTGCGCTCATGGCCTCGCCTTCGGGCATGTAATCATATTGCCCTGCTACCAGTTTAAACCGTCTCTTTTTCAGTTTGATAATGAAGTTCGCGGCTTCTTCTGCCTTTTGCTCAATGTTTTTTCCCTTAAGTGCATTTCGGGAGGATGGCTTTGACATGTAGATTGTATCAGGCATTACCAGGCTGACCTCAACATCTTTTTCAGCTTCGAAATTTCTTTTGACAGAAAGATCGGTGTAAAGAATTTCACTGTTATTGGGTGGATAAGAATACAGATTAACCATTTCAGCTGAAAAGGAAGCGGGCGTAAGTATTAACCTGCTTTCCAACAGTCGGGTCATATCGGGATAGTCATTGGTATTTCCAACACCCTGCAACGAATAGACGAAGTCGGGATCAGCCTCTGTGTGATTTTTAAGAGAGATGCTTGTAATGCTCCACAGCTTTTCGGGTTTTTGCGGAGCTTGCTGAATCCCAAGATACTTTTCTGCAAATTTTGCATAGGGTCCAGGTATGATGCTGATTTCTTCTGCAGTTATGGAAACATCAATTACAGTGAGTGGTAACGAGTATATATATGAGCCCGGCTGCGGCGTACCGGCATCGTTAACATTATTTACCGCAATGTTACCGGAAGAAGCGCATGCTGCTGTGAGCAACAAGCAAAATACATATTTGATGTTTTTTTTAAGATGTAAGATCATAATTCTCAATAATTTTAAAAGCATTTCCAATATGGTTGACTACATCCGAAGCAATGAGAGCATGTTGTCCACGTTCCGCAGCCGACAAATCACCTGCCAGCCCATGCACATATGCTCCGATTATGGCTGCTTCATCCGGGGCATATCCCTGGGCTAATAACGATAAAATCATCCCTGTTAGTACGTCACCACAGCCGGCAGTTGCCATACCCGCATTACCTGTACTATTGAAAAAGCAAGTGCCATCAGGCAGGGTAACGGATGTGTAAGCACCTTTTAATAGGACAATGACCTTGAATTTTTTTGAAAATTCAATCTGAGTCTTATTCCTCAAAAAGGCATTAGCCGATTTTCCGGCAAGTCGGTCAAATTCTCCCGGATGTGGTGTCAGAACGGTATTTTCCGGAATAATATCCAACAAGACGGGCTTTTGCGCCAGGATGTTCAGTGCATCGGCATCAAGAACCAAGGGTTTACCGGATTTCCTGAGGAGTTTTTCAATTGCGGAGACTGTATCTGCTTTGGTTCCGATCCCCGGGCCGGCGCCAACAGCAGTATATTTGTCAAGAGGCGGACAGGTACCTATCCGTTCCTCCGAGGGATCGATGCTGAAAATCGATTCGGGAACGGCCGGTTGCATTACCTGGTAACCCAGTTTGGGGACATGCGTGGTAAGTAAGCCAACACCGGTTCGCAAGCAAGATCGGGCAGCCAATATTGCTGCACCCATCATCCCATATTGACCTGATAACAGTAGCGCATGCCCATAGGTGCCTTTGTGTGAAAAAGTGTCGCGTTTCCGGATTTTTCCGGCAATATCTGCTTTTGTGATATAGTAGAAATCGGTTTTTTTTTCTTCAATGATGCGCTGATGCAAGGCAATTGGAATTATTATCCATTTTCCTGTAAATTGTTCGTTATCTGCATAAAAAAAAGATCTTTTCGGAAATTCAAATGAAAGTGTAAAGTTGGCTTTAATGATACATTGCAGATCATTTTCTGTATTATCTTCTCCCATAAGCCCGCTGGGCATGTCAACAGAAATGACCTTGCACCCGCAGACATTAATGTGCTTTATGAGGGAAGCAGCCAGTCCGGTCAGCGGCCTTGACAATCCCGACCCGAAAAGTGAATCAATGACCAGTTCACCGGGAGAAAGTGCCGGGAAATCATCTTCCTTTGCAATTTCCGTTATGGAAACATTTGCCTGACTGATCAGTCGCTGCCGGTTGATCTCCGAGTCAGGTGAAATGCCGGTGCCCATATGTAAATGAAAAAGCCTGATTGAATACCCTGACTGGTTAGACAGCATTCTTGCTATGGCCCATCCGTCGCCTCCGTTGTTACCCGGACCGGCAAAAACAACCAGATGCTTTTCAGCGGGCAGGTTTTGAGCAATCCATGAGGCGCAGCCATGAGCTGCTCTTTCCATCAGGTCAACAGACGAAACAGGCTCATGACTAATGGTATACAGATCAATTTCCCGTATGTCGCGGGTATCAAAGATTTTCATAATAGCTCACCTCGGTGCCCCGGTCCATAAAGTGTTCTTTATACTCGTAATGCAACAGGTAGGTGATTTTTCCCGCCGCATCATGATCTTCAATTACCCTTAGCTTTCCGTTGGCATAATATTTATAAACCCTTTTGGCCATGGGCGGTTTGTCTTTTCCGGTGTAACTGGTGCCTGCCAGCTTACCCTGATCATTATAATCGTATTCTTCGGTATACTGCAACAACCCGCCTGTTTTTTCCCTTGCAGCATAGATGACTTGTGAAAGCTGATTATCCGAAGTATAGGAAAAGGTTCTGCTTTCCGTTTTCAGAGGTGAGTTCGCTGCTTTTTTATATTTTTTGGATTCGTTGACCAATTGACCGGCAGCATTATAAGTAAAGGTAGTGATGATGCCCGTCTTTTTATAGTATGTTTTTTTTTCCGTGAGCAATCTGTGACCTGCACCATAGGTTTTCACTGTCATTTCCTTTTCAACAAGCCTGCCTTGTTCAGGAACCAGTTTGGTTAAAACGATCAGGTCACCGGCCGGATTGTATTCATGCTTCATAATATTCATTAGGGTGTCTTTTGAACTGAAAGTTTCCTCAGTAAACAACCTGCCGTTCCTGTAAAAACAGCGCATATAACCGCTTATCTGACCGGTAGTTTCGCTATAGAAAATTTTACGGAAAAGTGTATCGTCTTTGGTGAAAAATTGCTGTTCAATGACTATCTTTTTAATCGACTTGTTAGCGCTGTCCACCCAATGCCGGCTGGTCTGGATTATTTTTAAAGTATCAGCGGACAGCACGGATGAATTAACTGCCATCATGAGACAGAACATCCACAATAAACTTTGAATCAATCTTTTATTCATGCTCGATAAATTTCTTTTGTCGGTTCAACAATGGAAAAACTGATTACTTATCCTTGCAATGACGGGAGATCAGGATATCTGCAGGTTGATAACCCAATTCTTTGGCCTTGTGCAAATCCGCGCATGCTGGTTCCATCTGATTCAGGTTTATTTCAGAAATGGCCCGACCGTAATAAACTTCCGGACTCTTTGCACCCAATTCAATGGCCTTGTTAAAATCGGGGATCGATTCGGCATATTGGAGCAGATTGCCTTTTGACACAGCTCTGTTCATATAGGCATCGGCATTGTGGGGTTTGAGGGTGATGGCCTTGTCGAAATAAGGTATGGAACCCTTAAAATCATTGGTAATGGAGCTGATAACACCCAGATTAAGGTAGGCATCGGCATTTTCAGGTTCAATTTTCAACAATTCCTTGAGATTGCGCTGGGCATCATCGAATTTTTGCAGGTTGAAATTTGCCAGTGCGATGTTATATAGAGCCTTGCCAACCTTGTGTTTTTTTTCAACCGACTTTTTTAAATCGGCAATTGCCTGTTGATACTCACCTTTCCTTGCATAAGTGCTGCCACGGTAAAAGATAGCGTCCGGATTTGCCGGATTTATTTTTAGAGCACTGTTAAAATCTGCAAGTGCCCCGTTCAGATCGCTGATGTTCATTTTAAGCTGGCCACGGTTGATATAGGCTTCTTCATTCTTCAAATCAATACTTAAAAGTTGATCATAATCAGCAATGGCACCTTTGAAATCTTCTAAAGCCGACTTGGCTTCGATACTCTTCAAATAGGCTTCAATATTTTCCTTGTCCAGGCTCATGGCTTTGCGATAATCTGCCACTGACCCAACAAAGTCAACCAGGCTTGCTTTTACAATACCTCTTTGGTAGTATGCCCGGGCATAGAGTGAATCCAGTGAGATCACGTGGCTGAAATCAGCAAGGGCATCTTCTTTCTTTTCGTTTTTAATATGAATCAAGCCCTGGTAATACCAGGCATCAGTTAAAGCACTATCTAATCCCAAGGCAGAACCAACGTGTTCCAGAGCCTGTTGAAAGTGCGAAAGATGGTATTCTGACCGGGCCATTCCCAGCAAAGCTTGTGCTGATTTGCCATACCATTTGTTAGCCTTGTTAAAACTGGTCAGTGCTTCTTCATATTTTTCCTGATCAAAAAAGGCCTGTCCTTTTATCACTAATTTATCCGAAACCGGTTTTCGGGAAGCCCAAAGTATGGCAGCAGCCAAAATAACCAATGCCAGAATAAACAGGGTAATCAGTTTTGTTTTTTTATGCATATCAGCAGGTATTAATTATTGAAATTGCAAAATAAAGATAGCAAAAATTGACAACGCGATTTCGTACGGGTTGTAATAAATTGATGGTTAAGAGTTATAAACTAGCCTGAAGGCAGGCAAATTCAACTAATAATTACTATCTTTAATTAGAATTGACAAAAGTGTTGTTCCGGAGTTGGATGTAAGCAGGAAATGAAGTTATCAGAACTACTTTAAACCAGGTTCCGTGATGAAGAAATGGCATCAATATTTCACTATATCAAGCACCTCTATCATTGTTTTTTTTATTGTAATCACAGCCTTCCTGCTTGTTTTATTCGAGTATTACCAGTTGAAGGGAGCAACAACCCTGCTGGCTGTTCTTTTGGTAGTTGCCGTTATCTGCTTCATATTATTTTCATGGTTGTACCAGCAACACGCGTTAAAAAAACTTGCGATTGAGAAAAAATTGCTATCCGAACGTTTTGAAATGCTGTCCAAGTATGCCAATGATGCCATTATACTGTACTCAGATGATCTGACTATTCTGCAGGTAAATGACCAGGCACTGGAACTCTATGGTTATCGCAGGGAAGAATTGGTGGGCTTAAGTGTCAATATAATTGATGGAGCCCTTTCATCTGCTGGTGTGCATATGGAACCTGACCTGCTATTGAAGGAAGGAACCCGACGTTACGAGACCATGCACAAACGAAGGGATGGAACTCATTTTCCTGCAGAAGTAAGCATCCGGCACTTCGAAATAATGGGAAGTGGCTGTTTTCAAAGCATTGTTAGGGATATTACCCAAAGAAAACAATATGAGAAAGCATTGATTGAAAGTGAAGAGCGACTGAAACTGATTACCAACACCATACCCCAGGTTGTTTTCACGGCACGTCCGAATGGCAGAATTGATTTTGTCAATTCACGTTTTGAATCACTCACCGGCATCAGACCATTTTGTAACGATGTCCTGGCGGATGCTATCCACCCTGATGACTATGAAAAAGTAAGGACATTTTGGAGAGAAGCAGTGAAACAGATCAAGGAACACCAGATTCGTTTCAGAATGAGATTGAGAGGTGGCATATACCGATGGTTTTTAGGCATGGCCATCCCGTTATGTGATGAAAACCTGAATGTCGTCAAGTGGTTCGGAAGCGCTACTGATATTGATGAACTGGAAAACATGGTTGCTCAAAGAACAGCTGACCTAAGTGATTTGTATAACAATGCTCCCTGTGGATATTTCACGTTGAGCAAAGACTGTGTTTTTCTGAAAATTAATGATACAGCTTTAAAATGGCTGGGGTATCTAAGGTCTGAAGTCATTGATAGAAAAACCTTTTACGATATGGTAACGCCTGAAAGCGGAGAAGCTTTCAAAAGGAATATGAATGCCCTTAAAAGTCTGGGCGTTGCTGACAACCTGCAATATGAAATGCTTAGAAAAAACGGCTCGGTTCTGATTGTGCTGCTTAATGCAACTGCTGTTAAAGATAAACTTGGTAATATTGTTATGATACGCACAACCATCATCGATCACACCGAGCGTCAGCGTTATGAAGATGAGATTCTTAAACTCAACAGCATTTTACAGTCACATGCATCTGAACTGGAAGAAACCAATAAGGAACTGGAAGCGTTTATTTATTCGGTATCTCATGATTTGCGGGCTCCGCTCAGGGCAATCCTGGGCTTCTCTGGAATCCTGCTTGATGAGCAAGGAAGCAACCTCAATGAAAATGGTAAAAAGATGCTTGATACGGTTCATACTAACGCCCATCTTATGGGGCAGCTGATTGAGGATCTTTTACGTCTTTCACGCGTCAACCGGCATGAGCTTGCCTGTTCGCGGATCGATATGAATGCACTATTCAATTCACTGATTGATGAAACCAAACAGAATTTACCTTCGATGAATTCAAGCGTTACCGTTGAACCGCTGGCAGCTGCTTATGGTGATTTGGCACTGATTAAACTGATGGTCGGCAACCTGCTCTCAAATGCGATCAAATTCTCCGGTAAACAAAGAGAAGTAGAAATTCACATCGGATGTCTGGCCGGAAAGAACGAATCCATTTATTACATAAAAGATAATGGTATCGGTTTTGATATGAAGGATGCATCTGAACTTTTCAATGTGTTCCACCGGTTGCGCAACTCCTCGGATTATGATGGAACAGGAATCGGACTGGCCCTGGCAAAAAGGATACTAGACAAACATGAGGGCAGGATATGGGCTGAAAGTGAACCAGGGAAGGGCGCTGTTTTCTATTTTGCGCTTCCGGAAAGAATTGTAAATTAGAGCTTGTCTCAATAAATTAAATTATGTCACATAAAATCAATATTCTTTTTGTTGAAGACCTGATTACTGATTATGATCTTGCCATATATGAAATTCGAAAGGCAGGGCTCGATTTCGTTAGCAAGTGCGTAGATAATGCGAAGGATTTCATGGATACAATTGAACAATTCAAGCCGGACATCATCATATCTGACCATATCATGCCCCGTTTTAACGGAAAGGATGCTTTGACTATCAAGCAGAAGATGTGTCCGGAAATTCCTTTTATTATGTTAACCGGCTCCACCAACGAAGAAACGGCAGTAGAATGTATGAAATCCGGAGCAGATGACTATGTGATTAAGGAACATATAAAAAGACTTCCTCATGCCGTAGAAGGTGCGATAATTAAAGCCACAGCCAAAAGAGAGGCCAGGATCGCCAGTCAGGAAGTGGCCCGGAGAGAACTGCTGCTTCGTACTGCTGTGAATAATCTTCTTTCTACATTCACAGTTTACGATGCCCATGAAAAAATTGAGTATATCAATGAGTACGGACTGATGTTGGCAGATCTTACCCATGACCAGGCTGTAGGAAAGAAAGAAGAGGAGATTTTCCCTGAGGAAATCACGATGCATTACCTGCCTTCATTGAAGAAGGCATTTGAAACCAAAGAACTTCAGATTACAGAGTGTATTATCCCCTACAAAGATCTTTCCCGCTATGTGGCCTATTTTTTTATTCCGGCATTGGATGAGAACAATGACCTGTATAAAGTAATCGGAATAACCTATGACATTACAGAAAGTAAAATAGCTGAAGAAAAGCTTCTTGTTGCCATGAGAAAAGCTGAAGAATATGGTCAGATCAAATCAGCTTTTCTTTCTAACATATCCCACGAAATTAGAACACCACTCAACGCCATCATGGGCTTTGCCCAAATGATCATGAAGAACTATAGTCACGATGAGCAGTTAATGACTTTCATGGATATCATTATGATCAGCAGCAATCAATTACTGGATATTATAAAGGAAATGCTTGAAATTTCACAGCTGATATCAGGAAAATCAATGATTACCGTTAGTGAGTTTTCTGTATCCGGTTTATTGCGTGAGCTTTATGAATACTATCAAAAACAGGAGGAGCAAAAGATTAAACAATACATTACTTTTGATCTTGAATTATCTAAAGTGCCGGCTGGCAAGGACCGAATCAGAACCGACAGGGATAAATTGATACAAATTATTAAAAACCTGCTCAATAATGCATTTAAATTTACCTATGACGGCAGGATTGTGCTCGGATGTACAAAAGAATACCCTGATTCTTGGCACTTTTATGTCCGTGATACAGGTATTGGTATTGAAAAAGAAAAATTGGAACTTATTTTTGATACCTTTCGCCAGGGCGATGAATCAAATACAAGGCAATTCGGAGGAGTTGGATTGGGCCTTGCCATTTGCAGGGAAATGGTCCAGCTCATGGGTGGCAGCATATGGGTTGAGAGTGAAGTGAAAAAAGGCTCTACTTTTCATTTTAAGTTACCCGTGAAAAGGGAGCTTGCGTGAAAAGTGCAATGCTGTTATCTTCCGCCATGAACGAGGTCATGCAGCACAATGAAAATTCAACCGTATTTAACTAAAAACCATTATCATGAAAACCATTCGATCATTATTCGTATTTGCCCTGATACTATTACTTTCGTCAGGATGTGTTGTTAACGTACAGGACTCCATCCGAGGCGATGGTAATGTTGTTGCTCAAAAGCGTGAAGTTCCCGTTTTTACCGGTGTTAAAGTCGGCAGTGGCATTGATGTATTTCTTACCCAGGGAGAGACCCAAAGTGTAGAAGTAGAGGCTGACGAAAACCTGCAGGAGTGGATCCGTACCGAAGTGGAAGGTTCGGTGCTGCACATTTATACTGAAAAGGTGATCCGGCTTGCCAAGACTAAAAAAGTAAATATCACTGTCAAAACCATTGACAAAATAGATATTTCGAGCGCAGGAGATGTTACCGGCCTCAGTTTATTTAAGACTGACAACCTGGACATTGATATGAGCAGCGCCGGAGACCTGGACTTTGAGGTTGAAGCCAATGAAATCAAATTATCCATTTCTAGTGCCGGTGATGTGAATCTTAAGGGTAAGGCCAACAAGCTGGATGCCGATCTGAGCAGTGCCGGAGACCTGGATGCTTATGAACTCGAAGTTAAAGAGGGGAACATCTCAGTTTCAAGTGCCGGAAGCGCCCGGGTTTTTGTAACCGAAGAGGCAAGCTTCCGTTGCAGCAGTGCCGGAAATATCAGCTACAAAGGAGAGCCCAAAATCAAGGAGATCAATACATCCAGTGCCGGTTCAGTGAATAAGGATTGATTGCTTTTGGCTGTTGGCTAACAGCTCTAGGCTTCATAATACAACCTGCAGTAGGTTGCCATTCTACCGGCAAATGCTGCAGGTTTTTCTGTGTATAGTTTTAAAGCGGAATTTATTATGGTCTTCTGAAAAGATTTCCTTTTGTGGTCAATATAGGCTGCTAATTTCTGTACAGATGCTTCAGGGTAATGTATGTTTTTACTTGAGAGCAACAGACTCTCCAATTCTGCCAGATCATGGTCGGTCCCCAGTCTTTCAGCCAGCAAATCCATTTGGCGGATCAAGGGAGTGAGCATGGCAGGCCAAACAGGCCTGAGCAGGATCAGCTGATTCCATATCATCTTAACCTTTTTTCTCAGGTTGTGGAAGTTTTCAGTACCGGGTTGTCCGGTCAGCAGATCGAGGCATTTTTTGCCATCGCTGTATGTTCCTCGCAGTCCTTCAATTATATGCAGGGTACTGCATGAAATAATTGGTTCACGGTCAAGTCTTTCTGATTCACTGGTTGTTGTTTTTTTAATTTTTAGCTCCACCTGCTGTTTGTTGAGGAGTTGTTTTGTAAGTTTCAGGTGTTCCTGATGATGAAAAGAAATTATATTGTTCATTTGCTTCCCGCCAACAGGATTTTTCGCATCCCCGGCAATTTCTTTGAGAATCTCCAGGTGTACTGCGCTAATTCTGTGTTCCGCAAGCAGGTTGCTTAATGAGCTAAACAGTTCCCTTCCGTGATTGTACGTCTCTTCGCCCATAGAACTTCGGTAAAGCCTATATATGGCTCTGATCCGTTTAGTAGTTTTTCTTATTTCATGTGTTGCGTAATCCGGATTGTCTATAAAACTCTCAGACATAACAGATATTAGGTTGAGCTGTTCCAGCAACACACGTTTCAGCGTTACATGCAGCATCTCACCTTTGTAAACCCTATATCCGGTATACGCAGATAATTTCATTTGACTAATTTAAGAACAAATGGCTATTTTTGTTGGTAGAAAGCCTATTTTTCAACATGGAAAACAAGTACATACATATTATCGCGCTGGAACAGAATCTCGCACCTTGGCAGGTTGAGAACACACTGAAGTTGCTGAAGGCAAATGCTACCATACCATTTATCAGCCGTTACCGTAAGGAGGCTACCGGCAGCCTGGATGAGGTTCAGATTGGGAATATCAAAGACCATTATACCCGTTACGAGGAGCTTGATAAAAGACGGGAAGCTATTCTGAAAAGTATTGAAGAGCAGGGCTTGCTGACTGATGAACTCCGGAAGAAGATTACGGAAGCCATGACCATGACGGAACTTGAAGATATCTACCTGCCTTACAAGCCGAAGAAGAAAACAAGGGCATCTGTAGCCAGGGAAAAAGGGCTTGAGCCGCTTGCCCGGATAATTTTTAAGCAGACTGATAAAAATGTCAATCAGACAGCATCTCAATATCTTAATGACCAGGTGGAAGTTGAAGCGGATGCCTTACAGGGAGCACGCGATATCATTGCCGAATGGGTGAATGAGGACCAGCAAGCCAGAACTCTGGTGCGGAAATCGTTTGCGCAGGGTGCAGTAATTTCGAGTAAGTTGGTTAAAGGCAAGGATGAGGAAGGTATCAAGTACAAGGACTATTTTGATTTTGCCGAACCGTTGAACCGGTGCCCTTCACACAGGCTCATGGCCATGCTCAGGGGTGAAGATGAAGGATTCCTTAAGCTGAATATAGAACCCGATTCAGAAAAAACCGTTGATGCGCTAAACCACAAATTCATCAAAAGCTCCGGTGATTGTGCCATGCATATGACCCATGCCATAAAAGACTCCTATAAAAGACTTCTTGCGCCCTCGATTGAAACTGAATTCAGGGCTTTGTCAAAAGAAAAAGCAGATGAACAGGGGATCAGGGTTTTTACTGAAAACCTGAAACAATTGCTCATGGCCCCCCCGCTAGGTCAAAAAAGAGTTCTGGCAATTGATCCCGGTTTCCGAACCGGGTGCAAGGTGGTCTGCCTGGATGCCCAGGGAAATCTGCTTCACAACGAAACGATCTTTCCGCATCCGCCGGTTCAGGAAACCACTTTGGCAATAAAAAAGATCGGGACCCTTGTTAATTCCTATAAGATAGAGGCCATTGCCATTGGGAACGGCACGGCAAGCCGTGAAACAGAGGCATTTATCCGGAAGATAAAATTCGATCGTGAAATTAAGGTCTTTGTGGTGAGCGAGGCCGGGGCATCGGTATATTCTGCATCGAAAACTGCCCGCGATGAATTTCCGGATTATGATGTGACAGTCAGGGGAGCCGTATCCATTGGTCGCAGGTTAATGGATCCGTTGGCCGAGCTTGTAAAGATTGATCCCAAATCAATCGGGGTGGGGCAGTACCAGCATGATGTGGATCAGACCCGATTGAAAGCATCACTGGATCAGGTTGTGGAAAGTTGCGTGAATGCAGTGGGTGTTGATCTCAATACGGCCAGCATGCACCTGCTTACTTATATTTCGGGTTTGGGACCCCAGCTGGCCCGGAATATTGTCGATTTTCGCAAGGAACAAGGCATGTTTGAGTCCCGCGAAGACCTGAAAAAGGTTCCCAGGATGGGCCCAAAAGCCTTTGAACAGGCTGCAG
>CAYVBH010000096.1:0-12490 GCA_964449015.1 uncultured Bacteroidales bacterium | reverse complement strand
ATAAGGCATAGGATTTAAATCTTACCAGTTCACCGGGTTTGTATTTGTTTTTATCGGTTATCAGATAACTGTAAAAAGTGGGTCCCTCATCAACATCATTATAATTGTGCCATGTGGGGACTTCATGTTTTCTGATTTCAAATACCGATCTGAAACCAAAGAGTTCAACCGTAACAAATTGTTTTTCACCTCTGAACAACTCATTTTCAAAACGGTAAGTTTTGCTCTCCGGATCAATTCCAATTCTTTCAAAACGAAATCTGACCCTGGCATCTTCTCTGACATTGCCATCAGAATCAATCACTTGCAGTGACAATGCGTTGTACTCGCTAAGCAGAAAAACCTGGTAGGGAAATACGCAGGTATATTCGCAGTGAAGTTGAGTGCCAACGATTCTGGCAAGTATAAAATGGCCTTTTGACGGGCGGTTGTTCCATCCCTTCTTCACATCAAAAGTATCTGTAAGGGTATGGAGATATTTCTTTGTGATTTTTATTCTTTGCTTGCCGGTAAGCAGTTTTTGAGCTTCCTTATTGCTTATAGAGTAAACAAATCCCTTTTGCGGAGCATTATTCCATTTTATTTCCTGAGAAGAAGAAGGTTGGCAAAAAATAGTGGTGGCAAGGGGGAATAACAGGGTGATCACCAGGTTTTTCATGATGAGAAGTTTCAAGTAAGGTGCAATTATTGGTTATTTTCCATAACGGCAAGGAAAATATTTCCTGAATATACCAAAAAAGACTGAATCAAAACCAAAATACCTCTATATGGAATGTGGCAAGGAGCGGACACAGTATACTATCTGCCCGCTTTTAGCTACATTTGTGATTTCAAAGGCAGAAATATGATCCAGGACATCCAACCCCACGTTTTTAACAATTCGTTTATCCAGGCCGATTGCAGTAGCGATGATTACGTTTTTCAATTTCGGGGCGATGATTTGTTGCTTCGGCAACAGGGAGAAGAATGTGTCATTCCATCAAGAAAAGAATCTGTTCAATCGTGTGAGCAGGGGATCTTCCTGTTTTCGCTGGACAATACCAACTGCTTTCTGGTGCACGATTTCGTTGCTCCTGACGATGCCGGTTATGTATATCGCGGGGTGAATCTCTTCAGGGTACTTCATCCGAAGCAGGTTTCCTGGGCGTCCATAGTGGCACATCAGTTGCTGAACTGGTATGAGCTGAACCGCTTTTGCGGGAAATGCGGTGCCGTTATGAAGCCGAAACACGACGAAAGGGCAGTGTGTTGTGAAACATGCGGAAATATTGTTTATCCGAAAATTTCTCCGGCTGTTATTGTTGCTATTGTTTGCCGGGATAAAATCCTGCTTGGCAAAGGAATTAACTTCAGAGGTGGTTTTTATTCGTTGATTGCCGGTTATGCCGATGTGGGTGAATCGCTTGAGGCAACTGTGGTAAGGGAGGTTAAAGAGGAAACAGGGCTTGATGTAAAAAACATCCGCTATTACAAGAGTTCACCCTGGCCGGTCTCGGGTTCCCTGATGATCGGGTTTATTGCTGAGGCCGATGACCGGCAACCCATAGTCATTGATCCGAAGGAAATTTCCGATGCAGGCTGGTTTTCACGTGACGGGCTGCCCACTCATCCGCCTGCTGAAATCAGCATTGCAGGTGAAATAATTGATTTATTCAAAAGGGGGAAATTGTCTGAATTCTGATTCAACCGTTTTCTGTGATGACTCTGTCTACAATCAGTACTTTCCTGTTTATACCTTCTTCAGCACTTTCTGCAGTTCCTGGATTTCATTCGACAGGTTGCTGAGCAGCCGGTGGTTCATATCGGCAAATCGAGCGGTTACGTATTGTGTATAAAGCTGCATATCATCAGCAGCTTGTTTTCCGGTGTCTTTCATAAAATCGTCTTTGAATTCACTGAACCGGCTGGCTGGTCCGAAAAAGGGCATAGGGGATTATTTAAGTTTGTATCAGATTAATTATAGCTAAAGATAACAAAAATAGTCAACTACCTGAAATAGCGGCCGGCGTATATGAAGCTTCCGGCTATCAACACTATGATTGCTCCTGCAATGGGACGCGGATTTGCCACCAACAGGAAAAACTGCCAGATCACCAGAAAAATGAAAGGTGACAGCAGTTTGAAATATCCAGGCGAGGTAAAAGCCAGGGCAAGTCCGGCCAATCCGGATATGACAATACACAGGAACCAGAATACATCAGCCCATTGATTGCCGTATTTTCCGGCGGATTCCGCAGCATCCTTCATGCCCAGCATCATCCTACGTTCCATGATGTAATGACCGGCATCAAAAATACGGACCCACAGTTTGAAAAGCAGACCCTGCTTGTTGGGATAATGGGTACGTACAAGCAACCGCGAATTTACCTGCTCTGTTTCCGTTAAGTGAAACTCCCCCCATTCCTGCATCACAAAATACTTGCCTTGTTCAGATTCAATGATTTTGAACCCTTCGCTGTAATTTCCTGCAGAATCGGGTTTGGTATAGGGGATAAGCCGACCAACCGGCATATCAGTGTTTTTTAAATCAGGTGTTTTTGTTGTTTCATAACCTAAAGGATGTTCCAGGAATTCATAACTATAGAAACCCCTTCTGTCGGCACCCAATCCAGCCACATAGGGCCAGACCTCCCTGGCGGGCTTGTTTATTTCGATGGCCCTTGTGCCACTGATGATTCCGGCATATTTATCGCCAGGCATGGCAGCGGAACGTTCTCCGGGAGTAGCACCCCAATTCAATATGTAAGGGCGAAAGAAGATCAGGTAAACAACAAATTCAATACACAAAACTAAAATCAGGATGGCGATGGATTTCATGGATTTTTATTTGCAAAGGTGCATTTCTGAGGTTTTGCTGCCAAAAAAAATCAACCAACGGGGAAAATATGGGAATGAAAAAGTAAAAGAAAGTTTTGAGAGCTGGTTGGTGTAAAATGCAATGAGAGACCTGGCCAATGACAAAGAAGACTATGGAGTTGCCTGATGAAGCCCGGAAAGGTCAAATTCAAGCAAGCAGTTTTTCTGGATATCATAAAGCTTAGCACCAAACGAGATGGCATTTGGCGACGCCTGCAATACTGCGACTTTCTTGTTTTCGTTATTGATCACAATGGTCTCGTCGCCCTTCTTGAGAAATCTCAACTCTTCTGAAGATCCGTACAGGGTAAACAAATTTTCGGGTTCAGTAATCGTTTCAATCTCGAAAAGATCATTTATAGTCAGCAGTTTGTTTTTTTCAGTCACCACATGCAATTTGTCGGGTTCTAAAGACTCAAATGACTGATATGCGGAATCGGTTTCGACAAAAAACTGCTCGCTGGTAAAGCTTGTAAAATCACCTGTTGTTTCAGTTTGAATACTTTTCTCAGAAATCAGAAGTCCGTTGGTCATAGAATATTTGGCTATCTTGTTTTTAAAAAGCAGCATGATCGCATCACTCCCTAATATATAATCTGCAATTTGAACTTCACTTTCGTCTATTTCAGTCTGAAAGGCCTGTCTGCCAGTCTTCTTATTGAATGCGGCAATAAAGGGCTTTCCGAAATTCACTTTCCGGTTGTCCAAAAAAGCATATCCGTAATTAATTACAAAAACAAGACTGTCAGTGGTAAAAACCGATGATTTGCTGGTTTTTTTCCTGGGAAGTTCGCATGACCACCGGGTGGTGCCATCAACATCCAAACGGGCCATGCTTTCCCTTGAAGCGAAATAAAAACTGGTATCCTCCATCCATACGTTAGAAGCAATATCGGTTACCACATCATATCCGTTATAGGTTGTGTACGTGCCTGTCAGTGCACCAACAATGATACTCGCTGCATTGGCAATTACTGTGGCGGTATAATCCCTGGATCCGGTAACGGCATCATAGTCCCAGCCACCTCCTCTTTTGAGGTCAATGGTATGCAGGTCGGCCGCTACCAGTAAAATTACTGAATCATTTAACCGGATCAGGTCATTCCATCCGTATTCCCTGTTGATATTCCTAAACCATGCTGTATTTCCGCGATCCAGGTCAACCGCTTCCAACCTGTTGGTATTGTCACCAAACATATCTGAGTGGTAGCCGATTCCGACACCGGTGAATTGATCGATATAAGAAATTTGTGTATAAGTCTTCCATAATTCATCTCCGGTTTCCATGTTCAACCGGGAGGTCGAGTTTTCTTTGGACTGAATTAGAATATCTTTATCTTGCAACAGATTGCTCTGTTCATAGTTTATTTTTTTAACCCATCTCTCTTTGTTATCGACCAGATCATAAAGGACAATTTTACCGGTATTGTTCAGCCATTTACCATTTTCACTACTTTCTCGCAATTGCAGTGTTATGGTTTGGCTCAAGGGGTCAATGTAGTAATTGTAAATTTTTAACGGGAACAGGTTTTCTTTGGCTTTTATATCTGTATTGGCAACCACACTTGTGCCTGCAGGTTTCTCCTGATGAAGGTCAGATACCTGCGGCTGGGAAAAAACTATCTGGCTGGCAAGACACATGAACGCAACGGAAAGAACATTTTTAATAAGCATAAGCAATAGGGGATGATTAAACAAAACTTAAAAAATGCTATTCTGGCCCTAAAATTGCAACCACATCCTGCTAAAAGACAGAATTTTCTTGCAGGAGTTGCAGCTTAGGGCTAAATTTATTGAATTTCCTAAGAAATGTGGATATTATGAGTGAGAAAATGGAGAAAAAGCTACTTCCCAGCCTGGGCATTTTGTTCATTTGCACCGGGTTAAATGCCCAGCCTGAAAGCATGAAGCTTGCTTCATCCCTGGTGGATTTCGGAAGCATAGCTTCGGTGATGTACCCGGCAAAAACAGTTGAATTTACCAATGTATCGGATCAGAAACTGGCCATACTGGTGGTGGAAAAGAGTTATGATGTGAAGGTGCGCTATGAACACCGGTTTTTTGAACCTGGAGAAAAGGGATTGATCACGTTGTTTTACCGGCCGGAAAACCTGGGCCCTTTCACCGAAGAGATCCGGATTTTCACCAACCTGGATCAGGATCCTTATCAGCTTACGCTTAATGGCACTGCCATCACCATTGAAGAGTGCTTCCCCGACAGAAACAACATGACACTGCGCAATGTGCTGGTGGTAAACAAAGAAACCCAGGCTCCGGTACCCTTTGCTGAAGTTTCTTTTGTGCATAACTTCAAAGAAGAAAATCCCATGTTGTGTAAAACCGATGCAAACGGGAAAGCGGTAAAGGCGCTTCCCATTGGCCAGTATAACGTGAAATCAAGCCAAACAGGATATGAACCTTACACCCTTGATTTCTTTCTGCCTCGTTCGCAACCCAATGTGCTCATTGAGCTGATTCCGCGTAAGACAGAGCCTGTATTGGCCAGAGTAGAAAACCCTGTAGTTGTTCCGATGTCAAATGATACTGTTGTTCCTCTGCCGCCTGTTGTAACTTCAGCCGAATTGCCCGAGGACAGGTATGCTGCCAACAACATTGTGCTGCTGCTGGATGTTTCAAGTTCCATGCGGCAGAACGGGAAATTCACATTACTTCAGCAATCGGTTAACAACCTGGCACTGGCCTTGCGGCAAATCGATAATGTATCGATCATCACGTATGCCGGTGATGCAAAGATTGTGCTGAGGGGTGTTCCGGGTGATGAAAAGGAAAAGATCATGGAGGTGGTACAGGAATTGACCGCTGCCGGGATCACACAAGGGGTGAAAGGACTGAATACAGCGTATGAGCTGGCAGAAAAGAAATATATTGAAGGCGGAAACAACCAGATCATCCTGGCTACCGACGGCGAGTTTTCGGAGAAGAACATACCCGATTCATATTATGAACAGTTCATATCAGGATATGCCGAAAAGGGCATCCGGCTTTCCATATTGGGATTCGGCATCAATGAAGAAGCCATCAACCGGATGAAAAAGATGGCAGGTTCAGGTAAGGGAAGTTACCTGCATATTGGTTCGGAGCAATATGTGAAAGATGTACTCATCAATGAAGTAAAGACGATGTCGTTTATGGGGGGAAGGTGATAACAAGTTGAGCCTGGTTCGGAAACTAAGTTGAGAGCTACAGGCACAACTTCTTCGCCGCCTTCAGGCATTCCTCGAAAGCTTCGAGGCTGGTGTAAAATTCCTTTTTCGGTACCTCACAGGTGATAATTTTGCCCCCGCTGGCCAGGATGCCGCCGTCGATCATCAGGTTGTCGGTCATTTCAAAATCTTCCAATTTCATTCCGTTTCCGTCGGTAACCGCATTGGGCTTCAATTCAAAAAAGGAGATGGTTCGTTCCTTGAAATGCAGTTTAGTATTGGAATATGCATAAATAGTTTTTCTGCGTGCCCGGGCATAACCAATCTCGAAAATAGTACCAGCGTCGGCACTGGGTCCCCGGAACGGGGTAATGTTGGCTATTACCAGCTGGCATTTCTTAATCAGATCTTCGTTTGCTTTGCTGATCCTTAATCCGAAGTTGTGTTTTTCCCCCCGGTTACTAAGTTCGTTGTCGAGTGGAAACTTGCCCTCGAAGCCATATATGGCACAAAGGGCTTTTTTCTTTTCACCCATTTCCAAAGCATTCGGAAGAAAAACGTCAGGGCCTGCCAGGTAAATTTTTAACGGGTGTTTCATAGTGGGTAGAATATTGGTTAAATAAAGCGAGGGATTATTGTTGATCAACATGTGTCGATTGCACAAGATATCATCCGGAAATTCGCCTTCTTACAAAGAAGATAATATTGTCTTAAAGATACTTATTGTATCAGATATTTTATAACAGTGAAACATAATTCACTAATTTTATCCTTTATAGATGTATTTACCCTGTCACAAAAACCTTGATCATGTTTGCAAATCTGATAAAATCCACTCTAAGGTACATATTCCGGCATTTTGGTTACAGTCTTTTAAATATTGCCGGACTTACACTGGGGATTACCAGTGCCCTTTTCCTGATCGTTTACGCTGCCAATGAAATCAGTTACGACCGGTATCATGAAAAGGCTGACAGAATTTATAGGGTTTCATCAACTATAACAGAGCCTGATGATGAATTTACCTGGATTGTGGCACAGATACCATTCGGACCGCAGGTTGCCCAGGACTACCCCGAGGTGCAATCGTATGTGAGGTTCATTCCGATGGGTAACACACTTGTCAAATACGAAGACAAAGAATTCAATGAGGAAAATTTCAATTACGTGGATTCCACGTTGTTTGATATTTTCACTTTTAAGGTTCTCAGAGGTGAGGTCAAAACAGCCCTTATAGAGCCCAATAAGATTGTTCTTACCCGGACAGTTGCAGCAAGATACTTTGGAGATGCCGATCCTATTGGTAAGACGTTGACAACAAAGGAAAGGGCCTTTGAAGTTACCGGGGTGATAGAAGACGTCCCTTTCAATTCCCATTTCAGTTTTGACGCTGTTGCATCAAGAAATAATTTGCCAAAAGAACTTGGATCATGGGGAAATTTTGGTGTGTTTACCTATCTGCTATTCCCTGAAAATACCGATATAAAAGCATTTGAGCATAAGATTCAGGGCATGTACGACAAGTATATGAAGCCCATCTTTGAGAGTATGGGAATTAAGATCGAATACCAGTTAGAACCCCTTACCCGTATTCATCTTTACTCTACAAATGCCATGGAACCTGAGCCTACGGGAAG
Organism: uncultured Bacteroidales bacterium; assembly: GCA_964449015.1. Lineage (GTDB taxonomy): Bacteria > Bacteroidota > Bacteroidia > Bacteroidales > UBA10428 > UBA5072. Next base: position 4,833 of record CAYVBH010000096.1, on the reverse strand, counting down.
TATCACCTATGTTTATATTTTTGCCATTGTAGCCGTTTTCCTGGTTCTTATTGCTGCCATGAATTATATTAACCTGGCTACGGCACGCTCTGCCAAAAGGGCCAGGGAAGTAGGACTTCGAAAGGTTGTAGGGTCGGAACGTGGTCCCATTATCATGCAATTTCTAACAGAATCAGTAATATTTACCTTTATTGCATTGGTGTTCAGCCTGATTCTATTAGTGGTTCTTTTACCCAAATTCAATGAGCTGGCAGGCAGGAACTTTGATCTGCACGCCGTATTTTCTTTAATGAATTTGCTTGCTGCTTTTGGAATTTTGCTATTGGTAGGCATTATTGGAGGAAGCTACCCGGCTTTTTTTCTTTCACGGTATGAGGCAGTAACTGTGCTGAAGGGTGAAATCACCCAGGGGTCGGCTGGCAGCTTTTTCCGAAGGGTACTGATTGTGATCCAGTTTGCCGTATCGGTCATCATGATCTTATGCACCCTGGTTGTTTTCAAGCAGTTGCACTATATGAAACATATGGACCAGGGATTTGATCAGAGTAATGTGATTTCGCTGCAGCTCGACCGGAATTTGGGAAATAAGTACCCCTTACTCAAGCAGGCATTGCTTGAAAATGAAGAAATAAAACATGTAACATCTACAAACACACCGTTGGGTGAAGGTTCCGGGAAGGTGATCTTCAACGTGGAAACAGATGAAGGCATGGTTCAGAAAGGAGTGAATTTTGCCGTAGTCGATCATGATTTTATTGAAACACTCGGGATCAAGATGAAAAGCGGTCGCGATTTCGAGCAGGATATGCCCTCGGACACGTTGCGCGCTGTGGTGGTTAATGAAACCTTTGTTAAAAGGATGGCATGGAAGGAACCGCTCGGAAAAAAAGTTGAACTGGGAGACTCCAATACGGTTCGTGCCAGTGTGGTTGGGGTAATGCAGGATTACCACCAGACCGGAATGTATAATGAGGTTGAATCACTGATGTTGGTTTACCGTGAATTGAACAACATGATTTATGTGAAACTGAGTGGCAACAAAACACAGGAAACCCTTAACTTTATTGAAACAACATGGAAGGATTTATTTCCTGATTACCCGTATTCCTATACTTTTCTTACAGACAGGTTTAAAGGACAATTTAAAGCTGATGAAAAGCGCGGACAAATTTTCACACTCTTTACACTTCTTGCCATATTCATTGCATGTATCGGATTGTTCGGATTGGCTTCTTACATGGTTGAACAACGTACCAAAGAAATCGGCATCAGAAAGGTACTTGGCGCCAGTGAAGGAACCATAATGAAATTGATTTCAAAAGAGTTTTTAACACTTGCAGGAATAGGAATAGTCATTGCCTTACCAATTGCCTGGTATTTCATGAATAACTGGCTGAAGAATTATACCTACAGAACGCATATTGGAGTTACGCTGGTTTTACTTGCAACACTGATAACCGTCATCATTACCTTTATTACGGTCAGCTATAAAGCCTATCAGGCTTCTACCATGAACCCTGCCAGTTCGATAAAGACTGAGTGATATTATAATCATAAAATTACAGCTCTGGTTACAACGGTGTGGCTTGTAATTATTGATTTAACCGGGAGATGATACCTACACTGAGGAATTGTCATAACGCGTACAGAAGTGCTGATTTGGGGTTATTATTGCTAATATTGCGCCTGGTTATGACCAAACAATCTGATGAACACTAAAAAATTATTGTTGCAGCTATTGCCCGGGTTTATCCCGCTATTTGCCTTCATTCTGGCCGACGAAATCTGGGGAACCCGTACCGGATTGTTAGTGGCTATAGGTTTCGGATTAGTTGAATTGGCATGGTATTGGTTTAAGGACAGGAAGTTTGACAAATTCATTCTCTTTGACACCTTGTTGATCGTTGGCCTGGGAGTGGTTTCGATTGTGCTTGAGAACGAGGTGTTCTTTAAATTAAAGCCTGCGCTTATCGGGGTATTGATGTGTGCCATTCTGGGCGTTTCGGCTTTCACTCCCAGCAATATCCTGCTTAACATGTCGAAACGTTACCTGAAGGGAATGGAACTGAATGATCAGCAATATCAGCAATTCAGAAGGAATCTGAAAATCATGTTCTGGCTTTTCACAGGCTATACACTGCTCGTGTTCTACTCGGTGTGGTTTATGAGCAAGGAAGCCTGGGCCTTTATCAGCGGGGGATTGTTTTATATATTATTCGGTGCTTACTTTCTCTACGAATTTGCCCGGTCTTATGTGCGGCGAAGGAAACAGGAACCGATTGAATGGCTGCCGCTGTTGAACAACAAAGGTGAGATTATCGGCAAGGCACCAAGAAGCGTTTGTCATTCCGATAAAACCTTATTGCACCCGGTGGTGCACCTGCATGTGATCAACAGCAAAGGAGAAATATACCTTCAAAAGCGCCCTATGAACAAGCTGGTGCAACCCGGCAAATGGGATGCTGCAGTGGGCGGACATATCTCTTACGGTGAAGATGTGGAAACAAGCCTGGAGCGTGAAGCTGAAGAGGAGATCGGTATTAAAGATTTCAAAGCTGACCTGGTAGCTCGTTATATCTGGGAATCGGATGTGGAGCGGGAATATGTTTTTTGCTTTATGACCCGGTATAATGGCAACATGAAACCGAACAGAACGGAATTAGCCGATGGCAGGTTCTGGTCGCGCTCCGAAATAAAAAGCAACCTGGGGAAGGATGTTTTTACACCCAATTTTGAGGAGGAGTACCGGAGGGTGTTGCAGGGGAGGTAGCAGTGGCAGCGGCAGTAGCAACGGTTAATTCGACTGGATTTTGTTTTTGATTTGCAGGGCGGTTTCATCTGCGTCGTCTTCCTCAAGAATCTGTGATACAATAGCCAGGGCAGCTTCCTGCTCACCGGCCAACAACCGGGCTTCAGCTTTCTTGTAAAGTATGGGATTGCCAACCTTAAACTCCTCCGATTTTTGCTCATATTCAAGGGCTTTTTCACAGCACTCCAGCGTTTTTTCAGCATCACCCAGTTTCAGGTGGCAACCGGCAATGTTATCCCATGCAAAGGCCATCATGTAATTATAATGGGGATTTTCAATGTCCTGTTCCGTCTGGTTTTTGATGGTGGTAAAGGAATCCAGCGCTGCATGATAGTCTTTGCCTTTCATGCACATAAAACTATAGAGGCTTTCCAATGTGGGATGTGATGGATAGCGTTCTTTCGCCCGTGCAATAAGCTTCTGAAAAACAGGAATATATTGTTCCTGTTCAACTTTGAGGTAAAGGTTGGAAAGGGTGTCTGTTATGTTGTCTGCATCTGTATGACGGTCTATGATAATATTTATAGCTCCTTCAAGCAGATCGTAATTTTTTAGTGTCATGCACCGGCCGATGGTAAGAAAATCGCTAAGTTCGCCTTGAAAAGACTTGGCCAGTGCTGAGACTGATAATTTAGTAAAATAATCAACAGCGACGTCATCTTCATCAAGTGACTCATTCAGAACTGCAAAAAGCAGCTGGCACAGGGAGTTATCGGATAAGCCGGCTTCCTGTAAAGCAGCTATACCGTCTTCCATTTTGTCGTAGCGAAGTTCACCATAATCGAGGTATTTGCTGCAGTCGTCGCATATTTTCCGGATGGGCCGGCTGAGGTCTTTTCTTTCCTGTTCAATTACCTGCAAAAACGAGGCTTTCAGTTTATTACCAAGCGATTCGGGAACATCTATGAAGAGTGACATAGTTTTTTTGTAACTGGTTAATCCTGCAAATATAGAAATTTGTTAAGGGAATCATGCTGCTCGTCATCACTTGTATAGTTTTTCACAGGCGTTTTTAAAACAGATGTTTTTATTACTTTTAAAAACTAATACACAATCCATGAAAGGTAAAATAATACATTCATTACAGTTGCTGATACTGATTTGTATTGCCTGCACGATGATTGCCTGCAACAGCAATGGTATAACAAAGTCTTTAAAAGTATACGCCCCGGACCAAAGTGCACAACTCAGTTATGTACTGAAAAAGCTCGGTGAAGTAGCAATACCCGATCAGGTCAGCAATTCATCAAAGGCTGATTTACTGGTTATTTCAAGTGAAAAGACAAGCAAAGAGTTTTCGCTGTTTGATGAATTCAGGTCGGTTTCCGAAGAAGGGTTCATTCTTAAAAAACTGCCTAAGGGAAAAGTAGCGGTCATTGCTTCAGATAATACGGGAATCATTTATGGCATCATGGAACTGGCAGAGCAATTGGAAATAAACAAATCGCTCAGTAAAGTAGAGGAAAAATCGGTGAATCCCAAGTACCTGTTCAGGGCCATCAAATACGATCTTCCCTGGAACTCCTACCGGGTGCACGAAAGCCTGCAGCTGCACATGGAAACCGTAAGAGATCTGAAATACTGGGAGGACTTTTTGGACATGATGGCAGAAAACCGGTACAATGTGCTGACACTTTGGTGCCTGCATCCTTTTCCTTATATGATCCGACCGAAGAACTTTCCTGAGGCCTGTCCTTTCTCAGATGAGGAGTTGAAATCGTGGCAGGATTTCTGGCATGGCCTGTTTGGCATGGCGCAGGAACGGGGAATAAAAACCTTCATGGTGAACTGGAACATATTTGTTTCCCCTTCTTTTGCCGAAAAACATCAGGTAGCCGATTACTGTCTGCCTGAGATGGAAGGAAAGGAATATTTCGGCAAAGGCGATTATTCCGAAGTTGTGCAGCGCTACAACCGGGAATGCATGACACAGCTGATCGACGAATACCCGGAAATGGCAGGCTTCGGGATCAGCCAGAATGAAAGGATGGAAGGTGTGGAAGAACAGGTTTGGCAGAACTGGA
>CAYVBH010000095.1:0-12525 GCA_964449015.1 uncultured Bacteroidales bacterium | reverse complement strand
TTCATTTCATGTTATTAATGAGAAGGTTTACAATGACCATGTATCCCAAACCGGTCAGCATGATCAGTTTCAGCCACAAGCTGGCCCTGTGGTAGGCTTGTGTGCCCGTTTCCCTAACAAGCAGAATAGCTGTTACAACCAGAGGCAGTATGATGAATACAACAAAATAGACCAGAGAAGTAAAATCCGGAACAAACATAATCCAGGCAATTACAAAGAGGGCAACAGTCAGCGCAATCAACAACAATGAAATCGACCTGGCAGCTCCCATACCCCAGACAACCGGGATGGTTTTCTTTCCATAAGCCTGATCACCTTCAAAATCCTCGGAATCCTTAACAATCTCACGAATAAGATTCACCAGAAATGCGAATAGGGAAAATCCGAGTACCCATTTCATGAGAACCGGGAGGACATAGTTTATATTCGTACCATAAGCCCTTGCCAGCATCGGCAATTCAAAAAGAAGAACAATAAACGGAACCAGTGAAGTGAGCAGTGCAACCATTACGTTTCCGAGCAACAGTTCGTGCTTGTATGAAGTACTGTAAAACCACAGCAATCCGCTTACAATAAAAAACACCAGGCTCAGGTACAATTCGCCCGCTTTAAGCGCAACCCAGGTTCCTAAAATCACCCCCAGAATGGTGAATACCATGTGATAAGCCATGGCATGCCTCGGATAAATCAACGCACCCACAATCTGATTGCCTGGTTTATTAACCCGGTCAATCTTCCGGTCGAAGTAATCATTGATTACATAACCCCCTGCGGTAATAAAAACTGTTGCAAGAACCAGCATCACAAAAGAACCAGGTGGTAACTGCGGTTCCATATGAACCTGCTTAAGCAAAGGCACGATGAGACATTGCCTTACCAATACCTGGGTAACAGCAACAATAAGCAGGTTTATCAGCCTGATCATGCGGAATACTGCCGCTATATGTGTCAGGATTCTTACCATATGAATGAAAAATCATTGAGCCATTTACCCTGCAATTTCAAAACCTGTTCAATAATGTCGCGCACACAACCTTCACCTCCCTTAAAGGGGGAAACATAAAGTGAAAGTTGTTTGATTTCATGGGCTGCATCAGCCGGACATGCCGGAAAACCTGCGCGCTTCATTACTTCAAAGTCGGGCAGGTCATCGCCCATATACAGAATCTCATCTGCAGACAATTGGTATTTGGCTAAAAAAGAATCAAAAGGTATTGATTTGACGCCGCTTTTCATATAGATATCCTGAACTCCCAGGCTGGTAAATCTTTTTTTCACCATTTTGGAAAATCCGCCGGTAATGATGGCTATGGGATAGCCCATTTTAACCGCATGCTGCACTGCAAAACCATCCTTAATGTTCATCATCCGGATGAACTCTCCACCCGGGTGAAGCATGATGGATCCGTTAGTAAACACGCCATCCACGTCAAAAGCAAAAGCCTTGACCTGGTTCAGCAATTTCTTTATTTCAGGCATCTGGACAAATATTATCCTACAAAAATAATGATTTCACAACGGTAAACAATCGGCAAAACCAATCTGGCTAATGCTCTTTATTTATTTCTTGTTGCCAAAATGTGTTCTGATATCAGCCGGTATATTTCCCTGATGTCCGGATGCGGCAGAAGCATTTCCAGGTGCTTTTCAATTACACCAATATTTCCCCTGATGGCAGGGCCGGTCTGTGCATCCCGGGGGGGCATTATCATGGCCTTGGAAAGCGTTTCACGGATTAACGGCTTCAGCATGTCGAATGAAAGTCCTTTTTCATTCAGCAGTTCTTCAGCAATTGAAAACAAATGGTTGGGGAAATTAGATGCAATCACAGCTGCCAGATGCATTTGCAAACGGGTTTCGGAATCAGCATGGTGAACCACATCAGAAATCATTGCAGCAACAAGCTCCAGCTTTGCCAGATTTTGCGAATGATTTGCTTCAATAAGCAGGGGTATTTCTTTAAATGAAACAGTTTTCCCCCTGGTAAACGTCTGAAGCGGGTAGATCACACCATAGTTTATTGACCTTCCTTCAAAAACATTCATGCTGACACTTCCCGAAGTATGAACCACAAGTCCCTTTTGTCTGAATCTACCGCTATCCAAAACCTCCTCAAGTGCATTATCGGAAACTGCTAGAATGTAAAGATCGGCTTCATGAGTCATTAAATCAGCATCAGAACAATAGGCAGCTTTTAACTCCTGTGCCAACCGGGTTCCGGGTTCACGACTCCGGTTGAGTACCTGCACAATATGAAACCCGGCACAAAGCAAATGGTGCCCCAGATGCCATGCCACATTACCGGCTCCCACCAGAACCACCTTACTTATTCCGCTGTTGTTCTCTTGTTCTGACAATCTTACAAACCGTATAACTGGTAATTGACCTTATAAAGCCATGCCGGTTCTTCTTCAGGGCTCATTCCTATCTGTTGCACTACCTGAAGTACACCGGGGTACTTTTGCTCCACAAAATAGAGATATCTTTGAATATTGTTGATGATGTTGCCGGTATTCATGTTCGGATTGGCACGCAGGCTGGCCACAATGATGTAATCAACCTTTCCCTTACGAAGGTTGTTAATCAAAGTATCCGGGGATACAGCAAAAGTGGATTGGGAAGAAAGCCTGAGCCTGTTCAGCAACGAATCGGAGTTGATTGGCCTTACCTGGAAACCACTTAATGCCTGCAATACGCCCTGTCCGGCTGCATTCTTGAAATCATATACGCCGTATATATCACTCCCTTCAGCCACATATGCCACATTCGACTGTTTAATGGCCCGTTGGAGTTCAACAGGCCAGTTTGCCTGAATTTCATTGTTTGGCAATACCATGAGTTCACCGGTTCTTTGTTTCAATTCTCCCAAAAGCGCATCCGGAGTTTCTGTAGGGAAACGGTACATTCCATAAAAGTCTCTGCCCTTGCTGTATATGAAAGACATAGAGGGTTTGCGGGCAGCTACAACAACTTCCTTGGGAATATTTTTCCCAACCCACTCACTCATGAGCAGATAATTCTGCCAATCGGGTGTAAAACCGTAATATTTGTTTCCTTTGATGTTCCTTGCCAGTACCTTTTTATTGATCTTGGCCTTGTCGACTGTTATATCCAGGGTTTTGAAAAAAATAATTACAAGCAGAGCAGGTATCAGCAGGTAAATAAAGCCATATCCTTTTTTTTCAGCCTGCTGTTGCAAACCCCAGGCGATAAACAACAGTACCATGGGAACATAAATGATGATCATCCGCATCTGATCCCATGATTGCTGCAGGGCAATAAAGGTTGCAGCCATCGAACTGAGGATACTCAATCCCATAAAGAACATCACCCGGTTGCGCTTCATGGCATAGTAAAGGGCCAGAAGCAGCAATGCAGCGATGATTATTGTAACAAACCAGCTTTTGTCGGTTGTTGTGGGATCGTGCAAACCAATGCTGATCATAAAATGTTTTGAAAGGTAAAGACGTGCATTTTCAAAAAATCTGACCACCATACCCGAAAAGTCCTCATAACCGGCCGAGGGGTTATAGAAATTTTTAAGCAAGATTTCATGGAAAGGCCGTGAACCTTTTGATATTTCTGTATTCCAGATTAGATACTTGTAGAGCTTATAAGGCAAGAAGTACACAAAATAAGAGGCAGCGAGCAATACTGAAGCCAGTATCCTTCTGTCTAATAAAAGTACCAACAGCATCACCGGTAAAAAGATGATGCCAATATTTCGGGTAAGGCTTGCCAGAAAAACAAATAAACCTACAACCAGTGCGCGAACTATTTCTTTACGTATCATAAGTCCAGGCTCATCTTTGCTGATCAGGTAATACTTAATGAAAAGAAAAATTACCAGTGATTGAAGGAACATATACATGGCTTCGCTGTATGTCTGACTGGCAAAATACAGAATGGTTGAGTTTACTGACACAACCAGCATAATCAATGCCAACAGCGACGGTGATACAACCTTCCTGAAGGAATAATAAAACAGAACCAGCTGGGCAATAATGAAAACAAAGGAGATTACCTTGAGCAGAACCACATTGACGCCAAAAACCAGCATCGGGATACTCAGGAATATACAGTAGAAAGGGCCATGCCAAGTAGGAAATGATTTTCCTTTAATGAAATTATGGGCCATCTCAATATAGCTGGAATCATCACCTCCGGTGCTGATCTTAACATCAAACAGGTAAATGCCAAAAATAACCGTCAGAAATAACGATATGAAAAAAAACAAGTTCATTTTGGGCTCAAACCAGGCATCCAGTTTATGAAGAAAACCTTTATTGGATGTTGTTACTTTCCTGTCGGTTTTGTCAGCCGAAACCACAGACTGGTTTTGCTTCTTTGAGGAAGGTATTTGTTTTTGTCCTGGTCTTTTAGCAGGTGAAGCCATAGTAGCACAAATTTTCTATAGAGGGTTAAACAAAAGTTAGTATGTTTGTGATGGTAATCATGACACCCGCAAATATAGAATAATTGAAAGTAAAGTGTCAATTTTTACTTTTTTAGTTAAGCTTTAAGCATGAAAGAACCGGAAAAAGTCCTTTCCAAGGAGCACATCATAGCGTATTTTGATAGCATTGCCCAACGAAGAATGGTTTGGAAGAAACGAAACCGGTTCTATCATCATTCTCTCGAAAAGTACTTCTCTTTTACCATTCCGACAGGTTCGCGAGTGCTTGAAGTGGGTTGTGGTACCGGAGACTTGCTTGCTGCAGTCAGGCCTGAATTTGGTGTAGGCATCGATTTCTCAACAAAAATAATTGAACTTGCTACATCACGTCATCCTCACCTGCATTTTAAAGTTCATGACATTGAGAGTGATACTTTTATTGAACAGCTGGATCATGAAAAACAGCAATTTGACTATATCATCCTGTCTGATCTTCTTCATGTATTGTGGGATGTACAAAAGGCGCTTCATAGCATCAGAAAATTCTGCCATCCGTCAACCAGAATAGTCATTTCCAATTACAACTTTCTTTGGGAACCGGTTCTGAGATTTGGCGAACTCATTGGTTTAAAACAAAAATCGCCAAATCCGAACTGGCTGTCGTATAACGACATTTTTAATCTTCTCGAAATTGAAGGTTTTCAGGTGCTTACCAGTTCTCAGAAACTACTTTTACCCAAATATATTCCATTGCTGAGTTTTATTTTCAACAGAATCCTGGTAAACCTGCCTGTATGGAATCATCTGGGACTGCTGAGCATCATTACTGCGCGCATCTCTGTAACGGAAAGGAAGGAACACTCTGTATCCATTGTTATTCCTGCACGTAATGAGAGAGGTAATATTTCAAGCGCCATCTCCAGAACTCCTGAATTTGGGGAATCACAGGAATTTATATTTGTTGAAGGTCATTCTGCTGACGGCACCTATGAAGAAATGCTGAAAGTCAGCTCATCCAATCCCGGCAAGAATATCAAAGTGATGAAGCAACAAGGCAAAGGAAAAGGTGATGCTGTGAGAATGGGATTTGACGCTGCTTCAGGAGAAATTCTCATGATACTTGATGCTGATCTGACCACACCTCCGGAAGATCTGCCCAAGTTTTACAAAGCCATTGCCGATGGCAAGGGCGAGTTCATCAATGGTTGCCGGATGGTTTACCCCATGGAAAAAGAAGCCATGCGCTTCTTGAACCTGATCGGCAACAAATTCTTCAGCATGTTCTTCTCATATCTGTTGGGGCAACGCCTCAAGGATACGCTGTGCGGTACCAAGGTGCTGTTTAAAAGTGATTACGAAAAGATCAAGGCCAATCGTTCCTATTTCGGAGACTTCGATCCATTCGGTGATTTTGACCTGCTTTTCGGTGCTGCAAAACTTAACCTGAAGATTGTGGAGATCATTGTCAGATATAAGGAAAGACAATACGGATCCACACAAATCAGCAGGTTTAAACATGGTTTTCTGCTTTTGAGGATGAGCATGTTCGCCGCATTCAAACTTAAATTCAAATAGCTGATCCCGGAGACTGCTATTAACGATCATTAGAACAAGATGGACCCGTTGCCTTTAAATCAGCACAATATTGAAATACAGCAGAATCTGGATTACTGGAAAAACAAACCTGTGCTTGAAATTATATATCGAAATTTTTACCGCCTTATCGGCAGCCAGGTGGATTATTCCTTTGAAGGAAAAATTGTGGAGCTCGGATCTGGCATCGGGAATGTCAAACTGGAAATCCCCCGGGCCATTTGCACTGATCTGTTCAGGAATCCGTGGATTGACCAGGTTGAAAATGCCTATTCATTAAGTTTTGGTGATGAAGAAGTTTCCAACCTGATCCTTTTTGATGTATTTCATCATCTGCAACATCCAGGAACAGCTCTTGCCGAGTTCAGGCGTGTTCTGAATCCCGGAGGAAGGGTGATCATTTTCGATCCCTCAATGAGCGCCCTGGGATTTATGGTTTATGGCATCTTTCATCATGAACCGGTAGGATGGTTCCGGAAAATTCAGTGGGACGCGCCTTCCGGTTTCGAACCCTGGTCAGCAGCTTATTACGCGGCCCAGGGAAATGTCGAGAAGGTCTTCTTTTCCAAGAAATACCAGAGATGTCTGGCTGACTGGAAAATTTTATCCCGAAAGAAATTGCCTGCTCTTTCCTATGTGCTCTCGGGCGGATACAGCAAACCCCAGTTGTTTCCATCGCTGAAGCCGGACACTCTTGACAAAATTGAAAAAGTCCTGGCGCATTTACCGGGCCTTTTCAGCACACGTGCATTGGTGGTGCTTCAAAAAAAGTAACTGAGCTTTATTCTTCCGGCAATTTATCATCTTTTTTTTCAGCATGATCGTCATCCTCATCATCCTCATCGTCCATGTCGCTGATAAACCGCGTTGGTCCGGGGCCTTCATGCCTGTATGATATAGCCAGCACGGCTCCAACAGTGAGTCCGATCAGGTGAGATTCCCACGACATGTCGGGTCGGTAAGGAAATATTCCCCACACCATACTGCCATATAAAAATATGACTAACATGGATATGGCCAGCAGATTGATGTTGCGCCTGACAATACCACTTACAAATAAAAAAGATGCAAAACTGTATACCAGGCCACTCGCTCCGACATGATACGAAGGCCGGGCTATCAACCATACGAGAATTCCGGTTACCAGGTAGGAATAAAGCAAAACTCGCCAGGCTACTTCTTTATAGAAATAGAAAAGAGCGGTAAGCAGGAAAAAGAAAGGAACAGAGTTGTTGATCAGGTGGTTGAAATTGGCATGTATGAAAGGAGATAGCACAATGCCGGCAAGTCCCGAAAATTTCCTAGGGAAGACTCCGAGATAGAAGAGATCCAGGCCGTCAATAACTTCAACAATTTTTACCAGCCATAATAGAAAGATAATAATGGCAGAAGGAATCAGGCTCAGTATGAACCTTTTATATTCTATGTTATCTTCCTTTGTCAATAAAATTATAAATGAACAAGGAAATTTGAATACTGAATAACGAAGTTTTTCATTCGTCATTCATTATTCAGCATTCCTTGTCCGGTGTTGCCCAATCTACTATTTTAATTTGGGACGGAGGTTCCGCACCTGCTGACCGGCCTGCCACATTTCTGATTCACGCAGTTCTTTCAGCTCCTTTTCGAGATAATCACGGTAGTTGGACATACCGGTGGATTCCAGAACGCGCTTGGTTTCAGAACCAGATTTAACTTTACTGTATAGGTCGTTAAACACCGGCAGGGTGGCCTCCCTGAATTTGGGTCTCCAGTCGAGTGCGCCGCGCTGTGCTGTGGCACTGCAGTTTGAATACATCCAGTCCATTCCGTTTTCATCAACAAGGCGGATCAGGCTTTGGGTAAGTTCTTCAACGGTTTCATTGAAGGCCTCACTTGGAGAATGACCGTTTTCGCGGAGAACCTGGTACTGTGCATCCATGATACCTGCCAGAGCACCCATCAGCACACCACGTTCGCCGGTAAGGTCACTGAATACTTCACTTTCGAATGTAGTAGGGAAAAGGTATCCTGAGCCAATGGCAATACCAATTGCCAGAGTGCGATCGGTGGCGCGTTTGGTATAGTCCTGGAAGATGGCATAACTTGAATTGATACCGGCACCTGCAAGAAAGTTACGTCTTACGCTCGTTCCCGAGCCCTTGGGTGCAACCAAAATCACGTCCACATCAGCCGGGGGAACAACACCTGTTTGTTCCTTGTAAGTAATCGAGAATCCATGAGAGAAATACAATGCATCACCGGCTTTCAGGCATGGTTTCAGCTTCGGCCAAATGGCGCGCTGTGCAGCATCTGATACAAGATACTGAATAATGGTTCCTTTGGTAGCTGCTTCTTCAATCGAGAACAGGGTTTTTCCGGGAACCCAGCCATCTTTGATGGCCTTATCCCAGTCAGCCTTGAACTCAGGAGCCTGACCAATTATTACATTGATGCCGTTCTCTTTCATGTTCAAAGCCTGGGCAGGTCCCTGAACACCATAACCGATAACAGCAACAACTTCGTTTTTCAGAATTTCCTGCGCTTTTTTAAGCGGAAATTCTTCACGGGTTATAACGTCTTCAACTACTCCTCCAAAATTAATTTTTGCCATAATGTATTAAATATTAATTAATTGATTAATTCTTTTCGTATTCAACTGATTCGTGACCAACTTCTTTCATGTAATTAGAAAACACCTCTTTACTTGACCGGGTTACTGCAATACGGCCTGAACGGGTAAACTGAAGCAACCCGTACTTGTTCAATTCATCAAAAAGTGCCTGGGTTTCCTCCTTGTGCCCGGTTAACTCAATAACCGTGTATTCAGGTCTCACTTCCAGTACCCGGGCATGGTGTTGCCGGATGGTTTCCTCCACCTTGTTCATTTCAATCATGGTTTGAGTAGGAACCTTATACAATGCGATTTCCTGATGAATCACCTCTTCTTCCGTGTGATAGAATGCCTTGAGTACTTCAACCAATTTATCAATCTGCTCAACCACCTTTTCCACCTTTTCACGGCAGTCATGAACCACAATGGTGAACTTGTGAATGCCCGGTATTGCAGATCCCGAAACCGTAAGGCTGTCAATATTGACCTGCCGGCGGGTAAATATAATGGTAATCCGGTTGAGCAGGCCAATGTGGTTTTCTGAAAAAGCAGATATGGTATAGGTCTTCTTGCCTTCACTGCAGTTGCCGTTCTCACTGTTTATTATTGTTGTAGCCATATCCGTTACTTTTTTTGTTCAAGAATCACTTCAGAAACTGATGCTCCAGTAGGTACCATGGGGAAAACGTTATCTTCCTTCTCAATAGATACCTCCAGCAAATAAGGGCCATTGTGATCCAGCATTTCCTGAATGGCTTGTGAAAGCTGGGGTCTTTCAAGTACCTTTTTTCCCTTGATGCCAAATCCTTCTGCCACCTTGATAAAATCGGGATTCAGCAGGTAAGTTTCGGAGTATCTTTTATCAAAGAATAGCTGCTGCCATTGTCGAACCATGCCCAGGTATTTGTTGTTCAGCAGCACTATTTTAACTGCAGCCTGGGTCTGGTTGATTGTTCCAAGTTCCTGTATGGTCATTTGGAATCCGCCATCTCCCACAAAAAGAATTACCTGTTTGTCGGGACATCCTATCTTTGCTCCGTGTGCAGCAGGCAGTCCGAAACCCATTGTTCCCAATCCTCCGGAAGTTACAAAGCTACGCGGATTTTTATGAAAAGCATACCTTGAGGCAAACATTTGATGCTGTCCTACATCGGTAACTACGATTGCATCACCTTTTGTTTTTTCATTGATCAGGTTAATTACCTCACCCATGGTCAACCCAGGTTTCACAGGATGGAGGTCATGCTGTATGACTTTTTCATGTTCAATCTTATCAGCATCTTTAAACTCCCTGATCCAGGTGGAATGGTCACGTTTTTCAATCATTTTGGTCAACAGGGGAAGGGTATCCTTTACATCGCCAAGAAGAGGAACATCAGCCCTGATAACCTTGTTAATTTCAGCCTTATCAATTTCAAGATGAATGATTTTGGCCTGTTTGGCATATCTGCTCACATCACCGGTAACCCGGTCATCAAACCGCATTCCCACTCCTATGAGCAAGTCGCACTCATTGGTTTTGATATTAGCCGAATAATTGCCATGCATGCCGAGCATGCCGATATTTTGCGGATGATCCTTTGGCAGTGCACAGGCTCCAAGTATGGTCCAGCCAACCGGAATGCCTGATTTCTCAACAAAATCAAGGAATTCTTTTTCAGCTCCTCCCAGAATGATACCCTGTCCGGCCAGGATATAGGGTTTTTTCGCACTGTTAATCAGGGTTGTAGCGGCTTTCAGGTTGTCAAGACTGATTTTTGGCTCGGGTGCATAGCTCCGCATGCGTTTGCATTTGTGGTATTCAAAGTCAAGCATCCCAAACTGGGCATTCTTCGCAATGTCTACAACAACCGGACCCGGCCGGCCGGTCTTTGCTATATAAAATGCCTGGGCCAATATGGCAGGTATTTCTTCCGGTTTGGTTACCAGGTAATTCCACTTGGTAACCGGCATAGAGATGCCAATCACATCGGTTTCCTGAAAGGCATCAGTGCCCAGAAGGCCCGCAGCCACCTGTCCGGTGATACAGACCAGTGGTGTTGAATCAATCATGGCATCAGCAATTCCGGTGATCAGGTTTGTGGCACCCGGACCTGATGTGGCTATACATACGCCAACTTTTCCGGTTACACGGGCATAACCCTGGGCTGCATGAATGGCCCCTTGCTCATGTCGTGTAAGGATATGTCTGAGTTTGTCGGTATAATTCATCAGCGCATCATAGGCAGGCATAATGGCGCCGCCCGGATATCCGAAAAGGGTATCAACTCCTTCATGAATCAGGCTCAACATGATCGCTTCAGCGCCGGTAACCCTGATTTTATTAGGTATGTCAATTGTTGTTGTTTCAGTTTCTTTGGTTGCTTTCATTGTTGGAAAATTAAAATAAAACCTGTCGGACCTATAACAATATAATCGACAGATGGTTATTTCACCTCTCTCACGGCACCTTTATCGGCTGAAGTAACCATACTGGCATATGCCTGCAGTGCCTTTGAGATTTTTCTGTCGCGGCTTACAGGAGTATAAGCCTTAATACCCCTCTCCGCCTCTTTTTGTTTGCGTTGTTCAAGCTCCCCCTGTGGGAGCACCACATTGACCGATCGGGCAGGTATATTTATTTCGATCATATCACCGTCATGAATTAATCCGATTTCTCCTCCGGCAGCTGCTTCAGGAGATACATGGCCAATTGAGAGGCCCGAAGTTCCACCGGAAAATCTGCCGTCAGTCAGCAAAGCACAGCTTTTCCCCAGTCCTTTTGATTTTATATAGGAAGTGGGATAAAGCATTTCCTGCATTCCCGGACCGCCTTTAGGTCCCTCGTGGGTGATAACCACAACGTCTCCGGCAACTACCCGGCCTCCCAATATGCCCTCACAGGCATCCTCCTGTGATTCAAAAATTTTTGCAGTTCCCTTGAAGTTAAAAATGGATGGATCAACGCCTGCCGTTTTCACTACGCATCCGTCGCGGGCAATGTTGCCATAAAGAACGGCCAGCCCGCCATCGCGGAAATAACAGTGTGCCAGATCGCGTATGCAACCATTCTCCCGGTCCAGGTCAGGTTCTTTATAATATGCATTCTGGCTGCCCATTTTCAGATTTTTAACTCCGGCAGGAGCACTGGCAAAAATCTCTTTGGCCTCGGCACATACAGTGGGTCTTCTCAAATCATACAGGTTAATGGCTTCACCCAGGGTAAGCATATCAACACGCTTTACGCTGGTGTCAATAAGCCCGGCCCGTTCCAGCTCACCCATAATTCCCAGAATGCCACCGGCACGGTTCACATCTTCCACATGATAATGAGAGTTGGGTGCCACTTTGCTCAGAACCGGAATTTTTCTTGACAGGGCATCGATATCCTTCATGGAAAAATCAACACCTGCTTCTTGGGCAACAGCCAGCAAATGAAGTACGGTATTTGTTGAACCGCCCATGGCAATATCCAGGGCCATGGCATTCATAAAAGCAGCACGTGTGGCAATTGACCGTGGCAGCACCGAATCATCTCCCTCCTCATAATACCTGCGTGTTATGGCAACAATTTGCTTAGCGGCTTTTTCAAACAATACCTTGCGGTTTTTATGGGTTGCAACAATGGTTCCGTTACCCGGCAATGCCAGTCCGATTGCCTCGTTCAGGCAGTTCATCGAATTCGCGGTATACATCCCGGAACAGGACCCGCAGGTCGGACAGGCTTCCCTTTCAACAGCAGAAATGTCACTTTCAGGCACGTTGTCGTCGGCTGCCATAACCATGGCGTCAATGAGGTCATACTTTCGTTCTCCAATTCTACCTGCTTCCATCGGGCCACCTGAAACAAAAACTGCCGGTATATTCAACCGCATTGCGGTCATTAACATGCCGGGGGTGATCTTGTCACAATTGCTGATGCAGATCATTCCGTCAACCTTATGCGCATTGCACATGTATTCAA
>CAYVBH010000094.1:0-12526 GCA_964449015.1 uncultured Bacteroidales bacterium | reverse complement strand
AAGCCAGCACCTCGGCCGACTTGGTTTCAATGCTCAGCCAGAACATCACGGCATACCCAATGATCATGCTGCTGAGCGTGGAGGCCAGCTGGCCGGTCCATATAACGGCAAATACCTTTTTCCAATCGGACATAGATGAATTATTGATTATGAAACTGTGTCAACCAATTATTAAACAATAATGGATGTAACAGGTTTGAAAATGTTAATAAAAGAAAGAAGTACTTCAGTTGATACTGAAGGCTACCGGAATGCCTGAGTGCAGCAGACCCAGTGATGTTTCAATCGTTTCTGTGTAGCGTTTAAATGGATGAAGCTGCAAGAATCCTCCTCATGATCCGAAGTATAAGTTCATTGCAAAGGTAAGGCATTTTTTTCAATATTGCCAGCTTTTGGCTATTAGCTATTGGCTATTGGCTTTTGGCTATTGGTTTTTGGTTTTTGGTTTGTAGCTTTCTGCTAACGGCTAATGGCTAAAAGCTGAATTTTGGATTTTGGATCTTGGATCTTAGATCTTGGATCTATTTAAACCTCTTCTCCACCTCATCAATTCCCATGATCACTACAATGGGTTTGCCTGAAGGGGAGTATCCCGGACTTTCGCAGGCAAAAAGGCTGTCTACCAATTCCTGCATGAGCGCAGTCGAAAGTGTTTCGCCGTAACGGACTGAGCCGGCAACCGCCATGGACCTTGCAATTCGTTCCCTGACATTGGCCTTGATATCCCCTTCTGTGCTCTTATAAACTTCCAGAAACGATTCAAGCAATTCCTTCGGATGGTCGTTATGTGTATCGGCAGGATAACCGCTGATTACAACTGAATTTGAACCAAAATCACGGACATCAAAGCCAATGGTGTGCAGGTCATCCAGGATTTCCCGGATCATCAGGTAATCAGCCGGGTCCATTTCAACCGTTTCAGGGAATAGCGTGCGCTGAGCCACAGGGTAATTCATGGCGAAAGAACGAATATAATGCTCGTAAAGGATCCGTTCATGGGCCCTCCGTTGGTCGATCATCATCAGGCCCGATTTAACCGGGGTAAGAATGTATCTGTTCTTTAACTGTATCAACTTGTCATGACTGTCACCGCCATTCATGGGTAAGGATTGTTGAGATACAGGGGTTGATGTCTGGCTCTGATTGCCCGTTGAAAAATCTTCCTGGTTATAGAGCTTGTCCCAGTTCCTCAGGTTATCCTGTCCCCGCTCGCTGTTACGACCGGGTCTTTTGTATTCCTCATCAAAAGGATTATAATTGCGGTTATAGGAAATTTCAGGAACACGTATGGGATCGTTCTGGTTGAAAACAGGAAATTCGATCGCACTTTCAGTATTGAAATCAATGGATGGAATGAGGTTGAAACGGCCCAGTGCCTCGCGGGTAGCTGCAGTTAGAATCTGGAAAATAGCAGGTTCGTTTTCGAATTTAATCTCCGTCTTGGTTGGATGTATGTTGATATCAATCGTCTCAGGGTCTGCCTCCAGAAAAATAAAGTAGGAAGGAATGGTATCCGGAGCCAGGATCTTTTCATAGGCTGACATGACCGCCCTATGAAAATAGGGATGCTTCATGAATCGTTTGTTGATGAAAAAAAACTGCTCACCGGGAGTGCGCCTGGCATACTCCGGTTTGCCGATGAATCCCGAGATCTTTACCAGGCTTGTCTCTGTATCGATATTGGTCAGGTTCTGGTTGATGTTCTTGCCAAAAAGATGAATAATACGTTGTTTCAGACTGGTTCTCGGCAGGTTATATACCTCCTCATCGTTGTGTTCAAGTATGAATTCTACATCCGGGTTTGCCAGGGCAATCCGCTGGAATTCGTATATGATGTGCTTGAGTTCGGCATTGTTGGTTTTCAGGAATTTCCTTCGGGCAGGAACATTGTAAAACAGGTTCTTAATAGTAAAACTGGTACCCGTCGCACAGTTTACCGGCTCCTGTGACTCCACAACTGATGCCGAGATAACAATTTCGGTACCCAGATCATTTCCCGGTTTGCGGGTACGCAATATAACCTGTGCCACAGAGGCTACCGATGCCAGGGCTTCACCCCTGAAACCAAGCGTTCTGATGGCAAACAAATCTCCGGCCTCTCTGATTTTTGAGGTAGCATGCCTTTCAAAACTCATTCTTGCGTCGGTTTCCGACATACCACAGCCATTGTCTATTATCTGGATCAGCGTTTTACCGCCATCTTTGACCATTACCCTGATCGTGCCCGATCCCGCATCTATGGAATTTTCAACCAATTCCTTGACAACCGATGCCGGACGTTGCACTACCTCACCGGCAGCTATCTGGTTTGCCACTGAATCGGTAAGAAGATGAATAAGATCTGCCATGATGAATTATATGCGGGGTCACAAATTTAAAGAAATTTAAGGAATAACCTGCATTTGTTAACTGATTCAGACATTCAAGTGGCACAAATTTTGAGCATTATATACAGAATAATTAAAATGCTGATTCCTATGAAAAAATATATCATTTTCATCATCTTATGTTTAACTGCAATACAAGGATATTCGCAGGTTGAACAGCCACTGGACAACAAAACGTCGCAGAAACTGACAAAAGAACAAAAAGCCGAACAAAAGCGGATTGAACGGGAGGCATTGGCCGAACTTGTTGACCATATGATCAGAACCCAAAGGTTTGTGCTTGAAGCCGATTACCTGAGTAACCAAACCGGCCGCAGGGTTATTGTGAACAACAACCTGAACTTTATTATTATCGACTCTTCAGAAATCACCATTCAGATAGCGAATCCTCTCGGAAATGGCGGATCAAACGGTTTGGGAGGAATAACAACCGACGGTACCATCAGAAACTTTAAAGTTAAAAAAGTTGGAAAAACAACAAGTTCCTATGCCATCAGGCTGTTTGCCATGACCCCGGTAGGTCAATATGACATTTTTTTAAATGTATCTCCCGATGCCGGCGCCAATGCAACCATCAGCGGCACCACATACGGAAAGCTGAATTATCACGGAAGAATAGTACCGATAAAGAAGTCACGTCTTTACAAAGGGCAGAGTATCTGATTCTTAATAAGAAGATATCAGAGGAGAGGGATTTACCGGCAGGCAAACTTCTGTCAGGTTCTGGTCATGATCAGTTTGCCGTGGTGGATTCCCTTAAGTGAAATAATCTTATCTGCGAGCAGGGTGAGTTCTGATGCTTTACCTTTCACCACAATGGTTTCCAGACAGGTTTCGTGGCTCAGGTGAACATGTTGCGAAGAGATGATCAGGTGGTGGTGCTCATGCTGCACTTCGTTGATTTCGTTATCAATATTTCGTTTGTGATGATCATAAACGATCACAATGGCCCCTGCTACCTGGTTGTCGCATTGCCATTTCTGTTCCACGGCATACTTCTCGATCAGATTCCGAATGGCCTGGGAGCGGTTGGGAAAGTTATTGTCATTCACATAACTGTCGAGCTTGTCCATGGTTTCCTTTTCAAGCGAAACCCCAAATCGTACAACACCCATATGCTTAAACTAATTTATTGAACCGTTCATGCCCAAAGATCAGGAGGGTATTTCCCCTGATCAACCAGCCTTCTGAGGCTGTTTACAACCATATCCCGATCTTCGCGGTAGGTAACACCAAACCATTTCTCAGGTGTTTGCAAAACTTTGACGCATGCCTGACCTGATCTGATCACCTCGTTCATGGCATATGGGATATAGAACTCAGATGTGTTTTCAGTGATATGTTGTTTAAGAAAGGTTACAAACAGTCTTCTTAAATGGTTAAACATGGAAGGGCGGAATCCGATCAGGTTCATGGATACCTGCTCTTCACCCGTAAAGGTAACCCGGGGGCCTCCGTCCATTTCACCCGAAATGGATTTTCCTTCCCTGGCTATCTTTTTGTGCTCATGAATTGCCGTCAGATAACCCTCCCGGTCAACACGGCAAACGCCCCTGGAGACTGATCCCGATTCGGAAAGCGTATTATCCAACCGGTAACCCATCAGGTAGTATTCTTCAGTTTTGCCGGGAGAAGGCTTGCTGAGAGAATCGTACATAATCCGGTAAGATTCAGCTCCATAAAAGTCATCGGCGTTGATCACGGCAAAAGGTGCCGTTATTTCCTGTTCTGCCATCATCACTGCATGACCGGTTCCCCATGGTTTTACCCGGTCGGGGGGAAGTTCAAATCCTTCGGGAAGCTTTTGCAGATCCTGGAATACAAAACTGATGTCGGCTTTTTTTAAAGCCCGCTTCAGCACAATTTCCCGGAAATCATTGACAAATTCGTGCCTGACAACCAGCACGATTTTATCAAAACCTGCTCTCAGGGCATCGTAAATTGAATATTCCACAATGGTTTCTCCTGCAGGGCCAAACCGGTCTACCTGCTTTAAACCTCCGTATCGGCTGCCCATACCGGCAGCAAGAATAAGTAATGTAGGTCGCATCAAAAACTACAGCTGTGTTATACTTCTTTCAGACGTTTGCGTAATTCATTAACTTCGCGTTGCAGTTCTTCTTCACGCCGGGCCGATTGCTCCTGTGTTGCCCTGAGCTCTTCCATGTTCTGGCGCATTTCTTCCTCTTGCGAAGACATTTCTTCAGCCTGCTGTTGCGATTGCTCCAGAAGCAAAGAGGTCTGTATCTGTGCCTTGCTCGACGATATGGTAGCTGCAATGCTTTCTCCAATTCTTTCAATGAATTCTATGACATGAGGGGGATATTCAATAAAGGAGGCGATCTCAACTAAACCGTAAATCACATCATTGTATACCAAAGGTACTATCAACAGAGCACGCGGACTTTCCTCCCCGAGACCTGAGGTGATTTTCATATAATCGTGCGGTATATCTGTCAGATAGATCTTTTCTTTTTCCTGGTAACACCTGCCGACTAGACCCTCGCCGATTTCAATCCGCTTGGTAATGAATTTGCGCCTGTCATAAGCATAACTGGCTTTCATTTCAATGAACAGGTTGTTCTTTTCGTTGTCGTTAACAATATAGATGCCGCCCTGGTTTGAATTTGTATACTTCACCAGGTTGCTGATGATGTTATAAGACAACTCATCCAGCTCGTCGGTATTTTTCCTCAGTATGTCACTGAATTTTGCCACACCCTGTGCAGCCCAGTTGCGCTGTTCATCCTCTTCCTTGCGCCGGGTTTCTTCTTCAGCAGCTTTTTTCAGCTCATTTCGCATATCAAGCAGCGAATGTCCCAAAACATCCTCTTCACTGAGCGGTTCGAAATGTGTATTGAAATCACCCTTCCCGATCTGCAGTGAGAAGTTGAATATGTTGGTAAGTCCCTGAACCAGCATGTTCAATGCTTTTGCCATTTGCCCGAGTTCATCACTTCCTTCAGTGAGTTTCTCCTTGGGCAATACGCCCCTGCCCATGGACAGAAGAATGTTTTTAGTATGGTTGATGGGTATGGCCAACGAATTTATGACAAGGATTCCTATAATAATGGCACCCACCACAAGGATCAAACCCATAATAAAAATCCAGTTCTGAAACCTGTTAAAAGTAGACAGCATTTGTTGCCGCCCTTGTTCCACAACAGCTTTCTGACTCTGTCTTAGTTTTTCGATCTGTGTCAGCGCGCTTTGTGTAATCACCATAACCTCACCGCCATCCTCGGTCATAGGTGTAACTTCAAAAACCACAAAGGTATCGTCGTATTTTTCAAGAGAATTCAACTGCTCCATAATGTATTGATGCTTGGGGAACAGGGAATCTACAATGAGTGAGTCGATATGATAAAGCGATTGCCTGAACTGAAGGCTATCCCAGTAAACGCTCAAATGTTTCAAGGTATCCATGACGGCCTTGTAATCTGTGGCATGCAGGGCTTTCAGCCTGAGCTTGTCGGGAGTATCTGAAATGTGATCAATGGAAACCCATGACTTGATCAGCATACGGGAATCGCTGATCTTGGTGTACAAATCCGAAATGAAAGCTTCCGAAGGTGTATATACGGTCATGATTTTCTCGTTGATACTCCGGCTTTTTTCCAGCGTTCTGCTGGTGATCCATGCATTAACGATTACAGCAATGGTTATGATCCCAAACCCCAGTCCGATTTTGGCGGCTATTTTAAGTCTCATGGTAATTACTGATTTGATTCCTAATAAGTCAAAACTAAATTAGTGAAAATTTATAGTAATTTGATCTACTACTCTTACTACATTTTAAGAAAAAAGTTCGCTATTTCTTGAAATACTTATCTACTGATGCCTGCAATTTTTTCAGGGCTTCATGCAATACCTGCCTCGGGCATGCAATATTGATGCGCTGAAAGCCTTCCCCGTGGCTGCCAAACTGAGGCCCGTCATTCAATCCAAGGCATGCTTCACGGATCATGAACTTTTTAAGCGCATCCGGTTCCAATCCAAGTCCGCTGCAATCGAGCCAAACCAGGTAGGTTGCCTGCGGAATGATCACCCGGATTGCCGGAATGTGTTTTTCAATAAATTCTTTAAGAAAATTCAGATTGCCCTCAAGGTATTCCATCATCTGGTTCAGCCATTCGTCACCGCTATTATAAGCCGCCTCGGTTGCCACAAATCCAAAAATGTTACCCTCTCCCACATGCACTTCATTGAGCACCTTCTCATACCGTTTTCGGTGTTGCAGGTTGGGGATGATGAGATATGAAGTGGACAATCCGGCAATATTAAAAGTTTTACTCGCCGCCATGCAGGTAATGGTGTTGGCAGCCAGTTCATCAGACAAGCTTGCTGTCGGCACATGCCGGTAACCCTTATAAATCAGGTCGGCATGGATTTCATCCGAAACGATCAATATGTTGTTTTTCAGACAGATCCTGGCCAGTTTGTTGAGTATTTCAGGTGACCAGACGTTGCCTGTAGGGTTATGCGGACTACAGAGAATCAGCATGCGGGTGCTGTGATCGATTTTAGCTTCCAGGTCATCGAAATCCATTTCATACTTTCCGCTCCGGTATGCAAGCGGATTCAGGATGAGATTTCTGCCGTGATTTTTTACTGCCGTAAAGAATGGAAAATAAACCGGAGGTTGGATGATGATGCTGTCGCCCGGACTGGTAAAGGCCATAACCAGCATATTCAGAGCAGGAACAACTCCCGGGGAAAAGCGGATCCATTCCGGTTTGATGTTCCAGTTGTGACGGCGTTTGTTCCAGTTCACAATCGCCTCATAGAATGAAGATCCGATATAAGTGTATCCGAGAATTTCATGTTCAAGTCGCTTATGTATGGCGCTGATCACAAAATCAGGGGTCTTGAAATCCATATCGGCCACCCACATGGGTGTAACACTTTCGCTGTTGAAAATCACCTTTTTCAGGTCGTGCTTGACGCTCCCGGTTCCCTCACGCGGAATGATCTCATTAAAATTATAATGCATAAAACCTCATATGAAACCCCGAATTTAGGTATTTTTGCATAAAAACATACTGTTTGTGATCCCGGTAAAACCCAAGAAAGGCCTTGGCCAACATTTTCTGACAGATAAAAATATTGCGCTTAAGATAGTAAACAGCCTCAGCTGGAAGGATTATGACAGTGTCCTTGAAATTGGCCCGGGCATGGGTGTTCTTACTGAGTTCCTGCTTGAAAACAGCAACCGGAACCTGCGCTTCGTAGAAATAGACAGGGCTTCCGTAGCCTATCTCAATCAAAGATTTCCGGACATCGGTGATCAGATAATATCCCGGGATGTACTGGATCTGGAAATGGATCAGGTATTCAGCAAACCTTTTGCTGTAATCGGTAATTTCCCTTACAACATTTCGAGTCAGCTCTTCTTCAAGATCCTGGATTCACGTGATCTGGTTATTGAAACCATATGCATGATTCAAAAAGAGGTGGCATCGCGGATAGCCTCTCCGCCCGGCTCAAAGGAATACGGCATACTGAGTGTGCTGCTTCAGGCCTATTATGATATTGAATACCTGTTCACTGTGCCGCCCCAGGTTTTCAATCCGTCTCCCAAGGTGCAATCAGCCGTTATCCGATTGAGAAGAAATGAACGCGACCAACTGGAGTGTTCCGATGATTTTTTTAAAAGGGTGGTAAAAACTGCTTTTAATCAGCGCCGGAAAACATTGCGCAATTCTTTAAAAAACATTTTAGTAAATTTGGAAACAACAGACCCGGTTTTTCAGAAGCGTCCGGAACAGTTGGGCGTTGATGACTTTGTCAGACTTGCCCTGCTGATCGGGAAACAAACAAGCGGAATGACCTGCGATTGATTAACATCAATATTAATAGATCCATGCCTTTTGAATTAACCCGCGAATATATCGATGATCTCAAAGCGCTGATCGAAAAAAAAGATGATGCGGCAGCACTTGAAAAGATCAACACCTTGCATCCTGCTGATATAGCCGAAATCTTCAGCGAACTTGAGCCCGAGGAATCCCAGTTTCTTTATAACCTGCTTGAAAGTGAAAAATCAGCAGATGTGCTCGTGGAATTGCCTGAAGATGAACGTGAGCAGTTCATAGAAGAAATGCCCGGGGAGGAGATTGCCCGCAAGGTAATCGACAACATGGAATCGGATGATGCCGCTGACCTGTTAAGCGAATTGTCGGAAGAAAAACAGGAGGAGGTACTTCAGAATCTTGAGGACGTTGAGCAGGCAGGTGATATTGCAGATCTGCTCAGTTATGATGAAGACTCCGCAGGTGGTTTGATGGCCAAGGAATTGTTGAAAGTTAACGTAGATTGGGATGTGGCCAAATGTATCCGTGAAATCCGGAAACAAGCCAGCGACATGATAGAATTTTACACGGTATACGCTGTAAACGACGACAATATACTGTCCGGAATGGTTTCCTTCAAAAGGCTTCTGATCTCACGTCCTTCTTCCAGGATTAAAAACATAATGAAAACCGACATCATCTCGGTTAAAACAGACACGCCGTCTGAGGAAGTAGCCAATATTATGAAGAAATATGACCTGATCACGCTTCCCGTCACCGACACCGTCGGTCGCCTGGTGGGTCGTATTACCATTGATGACGTGGTGGATGTGATCAAGGAGGAAGCAGAAAAAGATTACCAGATGATATCCGGTATTACTGAAGATGTGGAACACTCCGATAACATTTACCTGCTGACAAGGGCCAGGCTTCCCTGGCTTGTCATTGGCCTTACCGGCGGTATTTTGGGATCGTGGGTGATCAGCATGCACGAAAGTGATTTGAAAATTTCACCGGAAATGGCCCTGTTTTTTCCACTCATTGGAGCAATGGGTGGAAATGCAGGTGTACAGTCCTCTTCCATAGTAGTGCAGGGTATTGCAGCCGGCACAATTGACCTCCAGGGAATTGCCGGTAAACTCATGAAAGAGCTTTCTGTGGCCCTGATTAACGGGTTTATTCTTTCGGGACTCATATTTTTGTACAATTTTGTATTCAGCGATTCCTTCGCACTTACCATTACCGTAAGCATTGCCCTCTTTTCAGTAATTCTTTTCGCATCGGTTTTCGGAACATTTGTTCCGCTGGCCCTCCACAAATTCAAAATTGATCCTGCCCTTGCTACCGGTCCTTTTATCACCACCACCAACGATATCATTGGTTTGTCAATTTATCTGGCCATGGGTAGGGTGATGTATGGCATCTTTTAATGGAAATATACAGATTTGTTAATATGTGGGTTTTTTATAAATTTGTTTAGCAGGATATGTCTAATTAGTTAAATCAAACATGTTTTACAAACAACCAAACTCAATTATGAAAAAAGCATTTTTAACAAGCTTGTTGCTTGTAGCGGTAATTGCTGCATTCGGACAGGTTACAGAAGGAGAGAAGCAACTGAAAGCCCAAAAAGTTGATACCTTGTTGGGATGGAAAAAAGGCGGAGTAATCAACATCAATTCTTCGCAAACTTCTTTGACCAACTGGGCTGCAGGAGGTCAGAGTTCGGTTGCCATCGGAGGCTTATTGAGCCTGTATGCGCATAACAAGAAAGACAAAAGTCTTTGGGAAAATTATCTTGACCTGGGTTACGGAAGTCTGAAGCAAAAAGAACAGGACTGGTGGAAAACCGACGACCGCATAGATTTTACTTCAAAATTCGGACTCAAAGCAAGTGATAAACTGTATTATGCAGCCCTGCTCAATTTCAAAACACAAATGACTGACGGATACAACTATCCAAACGACAGCGATGTGATTTCAAGGTTTCTGGCACCTGGCTATTTACTGGGAGCCCTTGGTTTAGATTATAAGCCCAGTGACAATTTCACCGTGTTTTTTGCACCCCTTACTTACAAGCTTACCATTGTTAACGACGACATTCTTGCTGATGCCGGCGCATTCGGGGTGGATCCTGGCGATCATACCAAAAGCGAACTTGGAGGTTACCTCAGGGCATTTATGAAAAAAGAGGTAATGGAAAATATTACCTTCCAAACCAAACTGGATCTTTTTTCGAATTACCTGAAAAACTTCGGGAATATTGATGTAAGCTGGGAATCATTGCTGTCGATGAAGGTAAACAAGCTCATCTCGGCCACGTTGTCGACACACCTGTTATATGACCATGATGTAGCCATTGCAAAAGAAGAGGATGGCGTTATGAAGAGCCACAATTCCAAAGTGCAGTTTAAGGAAGTATTGGCTATTGGCCTCTCCATGAATTTTTAACCCTTAATCCATAACCTATGAAAATTGTTGAGGAATTCAAAAAGTTCGCCATGAAGGGCAACATGGTGGACATGGCAGTTGGTATCATCATTGGCGGTGCCTTCGGCAAAATAGTAAGCTCACTTGTTAACGACGTGATTATGCCCCCTTTAGGCTTGTTGCTGGGCGGTGTAAATTTCACCGATCTGAAACTGAACCTGAAGGCTGCCGGCGTGGATGAAGCAGGCAATGCTATTGAAGCTGTTACCCTTAATTACGGGATGTTCATACAAACGTTCATCGACTTCCTGATTATTGCTTTTGCCATTTTCATAATGATCAAAGCAATGAACCAGATGAAGAAGAAAGAAGAAGCCGCCCCGGCAGCTCCTCCTGAACCCTCCAAAGAAGAAAAACTGCTGACTGAGATCAGGGACCTGCTGAAGAAGTAACGTATCACTCCATTTTAACTATCTCACATGCGCCCTTAAAAAAGGCTGAGCGTAGTCCCTGAATGCTGAGCGTAGTCTCCTGACTACGCTCTTTTTTATAGCTTTTTACACAGCCTCTTTTTTAAGGAATTTCCATTCCTCAACAAATCAATTCGTATTGTCATCAAATTTTACCGGTTCATCAGAAAAAAAAACTATTGATCCGGCAATTTCATAATATTGTCTGTGAATTTAGATGAACAGTATGAATCCGGTAATCATTGAACCTACCAACTATTCGCCTCAGGTTGTTTTTGAGGCCGACGGTAACCTCTCCATCAAAGGAAGGTCGCTTATGTTGGATGCTGTTTCGTTCTATCAGCCACTTATAGAATGGGCTATCTCATTAGATGCTCCTTCTGTGAACTTCAACTTCGAGCTGGATTATTTCAACACCTCGTCCTCCAAGAAATTGCTCGATTTATTAAAAGTTTTCGACAACAACGGAAGCATAAAAGAATTTATAGTACATTGGGCCTTTGAGAATGATGACGAAGATACCCTGATGAAAGGACAAATCTTTGAAGAAAGGCTGAAAAACGCCCAGTTTGACTATAAAGAACTCTCAGGAATTTAACACAAGTAAAATAAACCCTATGGAAGCCCCATTACATTGCCCGAATATTGACGATTGCCCGGTTTATCAGAACAACGTCATCCATAGCGAAATGGTAGGATTGACTTATCGCAGCCTGTATTGCCTGCAGGGAAACAAAAAATACAAGGTATGTAAAAGATATCTTGCTATCAACAGATTTGGGAAGAAGGTCCCCCGCAATATCCTGCCCAATACGATAGCTCCGGTTGATGAACTGGTCAGCATTGCAGAAGTAATCTAGTTCTCCTTTCTGCTCACCAGCATATAAAAATCGTTCTCCAGGGGCAGATAGCCCTGGTCGTAACAAAAATAGTAAACCGTTCCTGCTTTGGTCTTGTATAGGTGTGTCAGGAACCCGAAATCAAAACCCTTTTTAATCATCCTTGATTTATGCACCCGGATCTTGCCTTCCGGGTTCAGCTCCATCATAATATTCCGGTTTCTCTTCAGAATGCCGTTGATCTTTCGGACATAAAGGCTTCCTGCGACACTTTTCAATCTGTTATTATAGGTGTTTCTGCATGCGTCGGAACAAAACTTCTTGTCGGTTCGACCATGCAGCAATTCGCCGCATTCAAGACAGGTTTTTTCCATGATGTATCTATTTACTTTATTGTAAGATATCCGTTTGTAAGCGGGTACAAACGATTATACCCGGTTACAAATGACAGTAAACAATTAATAACCGAATCGACTGATAGATTGTGCGTTACTTTGGTTCATCAATTCAAACAAAGGTTCACTTAACCAGTTTTCAACCCTTAAATTTAATCATTATGAACACACTACGCAACAAAGTTCAGCTGATCGGCAATCTCGGTCAGAATC
>CAYVBH010000093.1:0-12530 GCA_964449015.1 uncultured Bacteroidales bacterium | reverse complement strand
GGATAGCTCTGGCTAAGATCAACCTTGCATCATCTTCACCCAATGCACTATAATAGGTTGCATTTACCTGATAGTACATATTCTTCTTCCCGTGCAGGTCTTTCACATAGCCGCCTCTTTGAACAACTATATCAATCAATTTCTGTATCTGATCCTCAGTGATCAATCCCTTTAAGTCAAGAAGAGGAATACCGTCATGACAACCAAGCATATTTACTGTTCGGATACCTTTATCACAGATATCCCTGATCCACTTAATCAGATATTCATTGGTATTCCTTTCGAATGCATCAATTATTAAACCGGGAAGAAAAAAATCATAAGTTAAATAGCCTTGTTCAGCAAGCTTTTCATGAATTTTCTCTTCATACCTGGAATGGATTTCCGGCAAAAGTACCAATCCGTATTTATCGGCCAGATATCTGATACCCTTCAGCATATCCCAAGTACCCGGATCATTAAGGAAGTTTCTGGAGCCTGGTTCTTTGGGCGCATATGCAAAAGCGTCAAGCCTGATGATTTCCGCTCCATACTGGGAGAGCTTTCTCAAGGTGTTATCATAAAAATCCCATACCAATGGAGATTTAATATTCAGGTCCATTTGTCCAAGATATTCCCGGTGAGATTCGAGCAAATCAATTACCCCTTTCCGGTGTCGTTTGAACCTGCCAAACTCAATGCAGGAAGGCTTTTTTCCTTCTCTAAGCTGCATATTTACGTTATCAGCCAATGCCTGAGCTGAGGCATACTGAATGTGTATTGTCCTCATAAGGTCCTGGGTATCTATTTCCCTGTATTTAACCTCCTGATAAAATGTATTCCAATAGGGCACTTCTTTTCCATCAGGCATCCGAACATTGAGTATGGGGAGCCCGGGTTTTCGAAAGAACATATCCTTAATATACTCAGGTTCCGGCTGTATGTAACCTTCATCGGTCAACTTGCCGCATCCTTCCCAGAATTTATTCCAGTCAATGAAGAAATCTTTGTATTTTGAATTTTCTCCATTCTTTATTATGTCCTGAAAAAATTCGGAGAGTACGGAAGCATGATTCAACACAAAATCCAGCTTCACGTTTATACCAAGTTTATTCAGTTCTTTCAAATCATGACCTGAGGCATAGAGTTCATTTAATTCATAGTCAATAATTGAGAACCCCCGGTCAAGGTCAGTATTAAAAATACTTGGAAGGATATAAAAGGATTCAAATACATCTTTAAGTTCGTCGGTATTGAGAAATTGGATAATCTCCGTCAATGTACCCCCTATACTGTCAGGGTATGCATTGAACATTGGTCCTGCGCTAACAATTGATTTCACGTGCATGATCTCTCTCATGATTATGACTTTTCTTGTGATAAATCCTGTATCATGAGCTTTGCAAAATCGGCATATGTGAGTATTTCACCAGCCTTGGACAATATAATTCTGGCACTTTGAACCTGTGAAATCAACATTTCCTGCTCGATTTTTAAAACCATAGTTGTAAAATAGCTGTCGACAGCGCCATCCCTATTACGTGACTTTCGATGTTCAAGCGTTTCCTGCGGAGTGCTGTTTAAGAAAATGGGAATATCCACACCCTGGAGATTATGGTTATTTCCATGTGTCCACTCAATAATCATTACACTTTTATCTTTGAAATCCACTGCCTCATACCAAAGCTCCGTTTCTTCCCGTCCCATTCTCTTTAAAAGTACTTTTGATTCACCGTTTTTAAATGAAGAAATAATATGCGTAAGCTCCTTAAAATCTATTTCTTTATTGGTTCCAAGATAGTTTTTAAGTCCATTCCACCCTGCCTGTTGGTAAATTGTTAACCAGGGATACCGTTTGATGTTCTCAGGATTTGAATCATCATCGCTTTTCTGAAGTTTTCTCAGTTGCAGAGATCTTTCCCTGTTATATTGCCCGTTGGCTACAAGACCTTCAATCCCCGTTTCCCTGAACACCCGAAGTCTTTCAGCGTCATTGTATTTGGGGATCCTGTGAGGATAATTGTCACCTGACAATGTATAGCTGCCCAAACCAACACGATTAAAATAGAATGACAGCACCGATGCGATTTCAGATTTACCAACACCGGACCCTCCGTATACAGACACAACCGCTCGTTGATAAGGGTTTTCATCGAGCACAGGAATTATCAATTCCAGAAGTTTCTGAAAAATAATCCGGGACTTACGGATATGCTCCGGAGTAATCTTTATGATATCTCCGGGCATATCACCTGCAGGGATGTTATCAGTCTTAGTAATTTCTTCAGGTATCAAGGGTAACATCTTCTTAAGATTCTCTAACGTTTTCATCATTGTATCTTTACATTGACATACAATATTTTAGCAGACTCTTGAAGCGTTTTAGAAGAATCTTTATTTAATTTTCTCCATCAAATCAAGAATTCCATCAATGATTCCTCTCTCGGCATAACCGGGTTTCAATCTGGATGACAATACCTCAAACACATTCTGCCCGAATGAAGCATCATCAGGTATATAACCTGTAGTTGCCGATCCATTGGCAACAGTAACCATCATGGTTTTGGCGTAAGGTGATTCTTTAATGAACTGTGTTGCTATTGGATTATAAGTTTCCCCATTAACTGTGCCAAGCGCAATATCACCAAGCATTAATACACCAACTCTAATGGTTACTGAATCACCATCTACATAGGTTCCTTCAATACCGCCTCTGCCTTGATTGGTGCGTTTGCGACCGGGCAAAGTGATGACCTCTTGTGCAGCTTTGATTTCAGCTTTATATTGGGGACGCTGAATATTTCGCATCACATGTTTTACTTCTTCACCAAGCATAACACCCATAGCATTATTAATCAGTTCCTGTTCTTTCATGAGCCTTTGAACAACAGGATCTTTTCTGTCTAAACCAACCCCTCCCGGAGGCATTGAATTACTAATATCTTCGCCTCTTTTAGCATAATCTTTAATCCTTATGTCACGTAAATCAAAGGTTTGTTGGAAATAAATCGGGTTCTGATCACCACAGGCCCCTTCTGACCAAACTGCGACAACTTTATTGTTGTATGAATCTTCAATGTATTTTGAAGTGGCACCGGGTACATCATCGCTGACCATGTCATACTGGCCCATAATAACCGCATGCATAGCGTAATTATAATATACTGCGATGGGCGATCCATCAAGTGCATTAAATGTAATAGTATAAACCGTTTTATCAGACGGCCCGTCATAGTTGGGTCCCTCCCACCATTTTCTGGTCTTGGAATCAATTAAGTCCCGTTTCACATTGATATAGGATACACCAGTACCCCAACCTATGCTTGCGGGTTGCAGCTTAGCTTTTGCTTTTTTAACTGCTGTAAAAATCTTTTCATCCATACCTGTAATGCGGCCTACGCTGTGTGAATGAGTACTTGATATCACAACATTCTTAGCAGGAATCCCTAATTCCTTCTCCATACGCTCGGTTGATGCCTTCCATGATTGTTCACTCTGATTACCCGACACTGTAACCAATGCAGCACTTGTTACCCCATTATTGATAACAATTGCCCTGACATAAACACTGTCATGAATCCCTAATGAATTTGATCCTAATTCTTCTTTCGAAGGAGTTATATTCAATTTTGCAGCGCCAACTTTGATCTGACTGGATTGCTTGTTTTGTGCAAAACACCCAAGGGTGCTAATTAGTATTGTTGTTAATAGAATTGCTATTGGTTTCATTTTATTATCTTTTTTAATTTATTAATCCCTATTCACATTTTAAAAAAAGCACCGGCAACTAGAAAGCATAGCATGATAACCCTAACCTATTAACCCAAAATCATACCTTGGCAAACCTGCAATGCCATTGCAATCAGCCGCCGATGCATAAATTTTTAACTCATCAATACAAAATCTTTGTTCTTAATTTTAATTGAATTATTTCTTCACTGACCATCTTCTCCATGATTTTATACCCTTCAATATTTGGGTGTACACCATCAGGAGAGTATTTCTGAAGCAGTCCTCCCTTATCATCTACAAAAGGTGTATAAAAATCAACATAAGGAATCTTATTGCTTACTGCATATTCCTTAAGCATTTGGTTTAATTTCAATATTTTCTCGACTGGCTTAATTGTTTTATTCCATGAATACTGATAAACAGGCATAACCGCACACAAAAGTGGTACTATGTTGTTTGCCTTAGCAATCTCAGCCATAGATACAATATTGCCAAATATATTCTCCAACGAAATGGGACCAGTATTTTCTGCAATATCATTTGTACCTGCCAATATCGTAACCGCTACAGGTTTCAAATTAACCACGTCCTGACGAAAGCGCAAAAGCATCTGAGAAGTTGTTTGCCCGCCTATTCCTCTGCCAATAAACTGATTCTTTTCGAAAAAATCCTTATCAAACATGAACCAATTCTCAGTTATTGAATTTCCGTAAAAAACAACAAGGTTCTTAATAGCTTTCGAAGCTATTCCTTTATTTTCATCACTATATCTTGACAAATTACTCCAATCCCTTTTCATAGCTTCTGCCTGTGATGCTTGCATTTTCTGCATGTCCTTGTAAGTCATTCTTGAATAAAAACCTTTCGGATTTTCGGGCCATAGAAATCCTTCTCCGCCAAGCCAGTCAATAAATGATTGCATCCAACCGTCGGCGGGATTATAGTTTTTATCAGCCCCAAAACCATGTCCACCACGGCTATAAACCAGCAATTCTACAGACTGATTTGCGGCTTTCCATCGGTCAAATGTTTTAATACTTTGAGGAACAAGGTTCAGGTGATCATCATTGGCAACCACAATGAATGCAGGCGTTTTTTCCTGAGGTACTTTGCCCTCGATTTCACCAATCCAGGAATATATGGGGGCAATAAAATTCGGCCGGTTCTCCTCATTACAATTATATACAACCGATAAGGCTACCGTACCACCTGCAGAGAATCCCATAAAACCAATCCTGTCCGGATTTAACCCGTATTCTGCTGCATTTTTCCTGACGTGTGAAATAGCCGCAAGCCCGTCTTTCATTGCATAAGGAATGATAGTCGATATCATTGAATCTCTTTTGTCTTCTGTTTTGAAGAAGTTCTCATTCAATTCAGTGAATGCATTATTAACAGTACGAACAAGGCTATACTTTAAAACAAATGCGTCAACTCCGTGATCATTCAGGTATTTTGCAACCTCAACTCCTTCATTGTCGATGGAGATAATCTGCAAAGCGCCTCCGGGTGCAATAATTACAGAAGTACCGGAGATATTGTTCTTCGCAGGATAGTATAATAAGGAAGGTTTTACTACATTATATACTATTCGTTTATTGGGACTGGCAATGATCACAGATTCTTCCACTCGTATGGCTTCGGAATTTGCCGGAATACTCTGGGGAAGGGGAATTACTTTTTCCTGAGCCGAAATGCTTTGCTGATGATATATATGAGTCAGGAAGCAAAACAGGACAAAATAAAATATTCTATTTTTCATGTTTTAAATATTTAAGGAACCATTACTATTTGGCCAATGCCTCTCCCTCGGGTGTTCTGCGCCATGAGAAATAGGTATCTAGTACTTTGAGTGATTCAGCGCTGGGTACTGGTCCGCTATACGGGATTTTATTAAAGTACATCACCACAGGATTGGCATCGCTGAAAGCCGGCCATACCGGAACCCCTTTCCCGTTGGGATCTCCATACTTGGCGAAATTGGTCCAATAGGTTGACATGGCTTCTGAGATGTCCTGATCCGCTTTGGTAATTTGAGTATTTCTCATCATTGGATTCGAGTTATCCAGATGCTGGAAGACATAAGGTATTTCCATACCGTGTGGTGATCCATAATCTGCTCTTGGTGAATCCTTCGGGTAATCCGGATGTTGATCGAAATAATAATAGAACACTTTTGATTTGCCGGTTTGAGACTGGAGTCTGGCCCA
Source organism: uncultured Bacteroidales bacterium (assembly GCA_964449015.1). GTDB lineage: Bacteria > Bacteroidota > Bacteroidia > Bacteroidales > UBA10428 > UBA5072. The sequence continues at coordinate 6,609 of CAYVBH010000093.1, read as the reverse complement.
TACCCACGTATGCCATCCGAATGCGGCATCACGATCAAGGTCACGGGCAGTTTTGGGAACAGAGTTCGGACCGGCAGGATAAGCCTTTATCAGGTCATCCGTAAACTTCCCATATCTGTCTCTTACAGCTTTATAATAATCCTCGGGAGTTTTTGTTCTTGAAAAGCTTTGACCCTCGTCGGAGTTGTAGCCAATTAGAACCGGTACATCATTGTATTTACCTGCAGCATAAAGCTTGTATTGATCATCGGTGATAACCCACCCGTCTATGTTTGGCCATGCCATCCCCATTTGCATTCCTCCAGGAAGTTTGTCAGCATCGATCTTTCTAAGTTCTGCTATAGAGGAAACTCCGGAAGCCTTGAGATAGGTTTCTCCGCTAATTTCAGCATCCTTAAGAAGCTTCATGTTTTCGCCTGATAAAGATTTGGCTCTTGAAGGTCCGAATGACCCCCCGCTCTCACAAATAGCTCCATTGAATAATCCATTGGCCAGAGGCGATGCACACAACATGCTCACGGCTATTCCACCGGCTGATTCGCCGAATATGGTCACCTTATTCGGATCACCGCCTAATGCTGCAATATTCTTTTTAACCCACTGCAGACCGGCTATCATATCCAAAAGTCCGTAGTTCCCAGAAGTGTGATTTGGACTCTCAGCAGTAAGTTCCGGATGTGCCAGAAAACCCAGCTGTCCAAGCCGATAGGCAATGCAAACCAGTACCACTCCTTTTTTAGCAAGATTTGTGCCGTCGAAAAGCTGTTCAGATGCTGCCCCTGCGGCAAATCCGCCTCCATGGATCCAAACCAGCACTGGAATACGATCTTTTGCTGACTTAGCCGGAGTCCAAACATTAAGATACAAGCAGTCTTCGCTTTTGCCGAAAGACAAATTCTGACCTTGAGGAGGACCGGGTGCAAAGCGGTTTGCCTGACGCACACCTTCCCATTTTGCTGCTTTCTGGGGTGCTCGCCAGCGCAAATCACCCACAGGCGGTGCCGCAAAGGGAATGCCTTTATAAACAGTTAAACCGTTTTCAAAAACACCCTGTAGCAATCCCTCTTCAACTTTAACAGGTTCAGGTTGCTGAGCAGTAACAAGAACTGCGGCAAACATAGAGAATGTCACAAATAACCAGGTCTTTCTTTTCATTGTATTCCTCCCAATATTTAATAATTAATGCGAATTAAGAACTGAACAACTTATGCTGATCGGCAGATAAATATATTCATCTGTATAGTGAACTGAATTAAATATCTTTCTCTGTAAGAGAGCCATATTTCCTATAGTTATTCGCATAGGTATCAGCTCTCAATTCGCACTAAAAACTACGACTGCAATACTTTACAGTTTTCACATATGCAGCTAGTATTGAATGCTAACTGTAGGTGAATAATTGTAATGTAAAGAACCATTGTAAGAATTGCCTGGGCCAACTGCACAAGCTGCAATCCTGAAATAATGCATACGCGGTGAATACTTAAATTGATCTCTGTTTGTTGTTGCTGCAGGATCAATGTACAAAGTATTTTCTGTCACCCCGTCTACAACAATACCTGTGGTTTTATTGGCCTCCGGGTTGCCGCTGGAATTGTTGCAAAAAAGTCCGACAAACGCATCCTGGTAACTGCAGAGCATTATTTTAACCATGGTATTGGCTTTGGTTGCATCGCCATATTCAAGTTTAAAGGTAGCCTTGAATTTTTGAACTGCTTCATCGAATACGATTACCGGATCAATAATCCTTACGTAGGGCACAACTTCCCAATCTATTGTATTTGATCCCTTTTTAAGAACCACATCTTCTTTTTTAACCGGATAGAAGTTGTTTTCATTAGCCTCTAAACGGTAGGTACCAGCAAAAATTTGTGTATTTAAATAGGTTCCGTCGTATTTAACAAGCCAATATTGGGCAGCTTCATAATCCCACCCTTGTTCGAATGCTGTGATAAAACCGGTTGTATAGGTTGAGATGTTTCCACCAAATCGATTATCATACTTACATTCCTGTTGAACATTCTCCCCGGTAGCCGCATCAATAAAAATACCGGTAATGGTTGTATTATATGGATCATAATTATCCATTTCAAAGAAATCGCATGATGTTACAAGAAAGATCATGCATGGTATTATAAACAATAGCTTTTTCATAATAATCGTATGTTATGTTATTCATCAATTGGATTGGGTTCATACCCGTTCACGCCATATTCGGGCATGGACTTATAATACTCCACATAGTTTGTATGAAATGTAGGGCTGGTACCGCCTACATCTTCCTGGAAAAAGATGGACCTAACGAAAATGTATTTGGGAGTACCTCCGCCTGGAAGATCTCTTAGGTCGATTACAGGAGTAAGTGCATGTCTTCTGGCTACAAGAACGGGATCGGTGTTTTGATTGTACAATGAACGGCGACGATGAAGCGTATAATTATAATCGCTCTCAAATGCCAGTTCCAATCGACGCTGATGAAGCACTTCATCTAAAGTCAGTGCAACATTATCCGTGAATGCCGCACGATGACGTATGTCGTTCAGATACTGCTCTGCAAGATCATATTTAGTTGAAGTATTGCTTTCTACTACAGCTTCGCAATAACTTAACAGAATTTCGGCATAACGGATATCATACCAGAAAGATTTTGTATACAATTGAGCTGCAGTCGGGTTAAGGTATTTTCTCAGACTGAAACCGGTTGTCGTAGTATTTCCGGCATTTACATTGGTATAATTATAAAACCCTGATACTTTTCCACCTGCATCTCCAAAAGCATAATAGGTCTGACCATTAAAACTTTCAGATAGTTCTGTCCATACAGAACCAGTGCCATCAGTTTTGATGATACCACCCTGAATTTTAACGTTTACTCCGCGGAATTGACTGTTAGGATATATTACCCATGCCTTGAAACGAGCATCTTTACTCTTGAATGGATCATCAATATTATTATATTTAATATAATTAACAGATGCATATTGAGCAGGGAAGGTGGAAACCGGAGTTGGCATGTATTCATCTTCCAAATTATCAACACGTGTCTTGACCTTTCCGTCAATAGCATTGCGAGAAGCATCATAATCATCATACTCATCAACCAGGTCGAGTGTTACGCAATATCGACCGCATTGTGATGTACCTGATACGGTTTGCTGGGGACTGTTAAAAACATCCCAGTTACTTCCGGAAGTTGGTGCTCCATCGTTAAGGCTTTTACCAAAGATAAGTTCTTCGTTGTGTATACCGGTAAACAGATTCCCAAGGTTTGTAACAGCTTCATCAATACTAGCCGGATTGGCTCCGTATAAGGAGAATGAGCCGCTTCCAATTATCGCTTCGCAAGCTGATATACATTTGGCATAGTATGCCGGCGCATAACTTGATTCCATATAAGTTTTCTTACTTACAACAGAAGAGTAAGAATCGCTAAGCGTTCCCTGCTTGGTCCAATATTTACTTACCGAAGCAGCGTAAAGGGCTACTCTTGCCTGAAGGCCATAAGCTGACCATTTGGTTGCGCGAAAATCTGAGCGGGTCTCCGGAAGCACTTCAGCAGCAACATCCAGTTCTGAAATAATAAAATCCCAAGTTTCTTTTTCTGTAGCTCTTACAGCAAACTTTTTAAGCTCGGTATTTCCTTTGCCATCATAATACTTATCAAGTACTTCGGTAATTATAGGTACTCCGCCCCATGCTCTTACCATGGCAAAATAGCAATAAGCTCGGACAAATCTTGCTTCAGCAATCAATCCATTACCCTTACTTTCTGTAAGTATACCTTGAGTAACAGCCCTATTTACATTATCTATAAATGAATTGATAGCACGTATTCCGGACCAGTTAATTGTTGTTGAAGATCCGAATGTATTTGTTGTTCCAAAAAGTGTAAAGCCATTCATACCATAGAAAGCAGTATTGGTAAAGCCGTAGTCACCACCATGACTATCAACTGCATTCATCGTATACTGGTCGGAATTAGCGGTTGCAGCAAATGAAGCATTGTTAGGGAAAGCAGTTATGGGTAAGTAAGAATAGACTTGGGCAAGCAGTCTTTGAATACCTGCTTCGGTTGAAACCATATTTTCGCCTGTCAGTTTTGTCAGGTCACCTTCCAGATCATCAAATACTTTTTCGCATGATGATAGCAATAATGAAAGGCAAAATATTGCAGTTATATTAAATAATACTTTTTTCATATTTCAAAATATTACAGATTAAGATTTATACCAAAGTTGATGGTCCTCAAATTGGGCATGGCACTACCATGCATTGCAGCAGCCGATTCAGGATCATAATATTTCATCTTCTTGGAAACTATCGTTAACAGGTTAGTTCCCCCAATATATATCCTTGCAGATTGAATTCTAACTTTGCTAAGTATGCTTTGAGGAATTTTGTAACCTATCTCAGCGCTTTTCATTCGGAAATACCTGCCGTTGATTTGTGTAAAATCGGTTGGAGCATCATACATGCCACCGCGCCACTTACCGGGACCTTCAGCATCAACCAGCGCCGGCCAATAGCCACCTTCCCATTCCGTATTGGGATCAAACGGGTCAGCGCCTGGAGTTGCCACATGATACCTGTCTTGATACATTTCCCAGTTGTCATTGTATCCGCCATAACCAAAGACATGCAATAACCAGATCACTTTACTTACATTGGTTGCACCCTGCCATACCATGTTGAAATCAAAATTCTTATATTCGCCACCAATGGTAAGTCCGAATTGTGATGGTGAATTTGATTCACCCCATTTGTAACGGATATCAGCTCCTGTTATATAACCATCACCGTTAACATCATCAAGCTTATACTGACCTGGCATGGTAGTTTGCATGCCGTAAGTTGCATCATATTTCACACCGGAAGAGTTAATATCTTCCCAACCTGTGAATTGACCACTGGCCAATGGATAATACCACAAAGCGCGGTAATTTGACCAGCGATCCTGCCTGCTACCAGAGTTAAACAAACCTGTTCCATAATAGGCATCCTGAGATGCCCAAAGCGATGTAGCCTGACTTTCAACATGAAGGTTTTTGGTGCGTGCAAAAGTACCTGTTGCAGTTACGTGATAACTGAAGTCTCCGATTTTTTTCCTGTGTGTGAGACTTACCTCAAAACCTACGTCAATTCTTGAGTCAATGTTGATTTGAGGTTGCGTAACACCCAGCACAGTAGGGGTGGAACCAGAACTGGTTCCCGCAATTCCTGTAGTTTTTCTCGTAAAGTAATCAAAAGTACCTCCGAACAAACCATTGAAGACATCCCAATCTACGCCAATATCCCTCATGCGGATATCTGCCCAGGTAAGAACAGTATTTGCAATCTCGTTGTTAGCATAGCCTGTAGTGGACTTGCTGTCTGTGAACACATAAGAACCGCTGGAAGTATAACCGCTAAGATAAGCATATGGATTACCCTGGGTCATGCCCGTTTTCCCATCCGACCAACGAATTTTCAGATTGTAAACCCATTTAAGGTTATTTTTTATGAACGGCTCTTCTGATACACGCCAGCCAAGACTGTATGATGGGAAAAATCCCCAGCGATGACCGTGTGAATAAACATAGGTTCCATCATACCGACCCATAGCCTCAATAAGGTATTTGCCGGCAAAGTCATAATTCAAACGTCCCAGGTAACCTGCGGTAGCAGTCTCTGCGCGTGTACCGGTACCCAATGAGGTACTTGCGACACCACTGGATACCGTGTTATGGGTATAGAAATCTCCAAATTCCCTCGAAGATCCCAAATTACGTGTATTGGTTTTAGTAACCTCTGCTGCAGCCATGGCAGCAACATGATGGTTTTCTTTTCTCCATTCATAGTTGGCCTGTAATCTTGCATTATAGCGCTCACTCTCAATCACTGACTCTCCATAATAGTTTCGTGTACCGCCGTAACCTAACAATACGTCATTAGCATAATCATATAGGGGATAAACCGTTTCCTTATTATAGGTTCCATTATAGTTATAATCATAAGCACCAGTACCTTGTATTACAAGACCTTTCAGAAAAGGTGCCTCATACTTCAGGTTGATGTTATTGGTCAACAACCTTCCTCTGGTATCAGTATAATTGAGGTCATGATCGGCCATTGCCAATGGATTATATGAGGGATACTGACCCTGATAAGTATAATGATTTGAATTGTTAAGTACAGTTGGGCCAACTCTTCGGTCGCAATACGCTATATAATTAAACAACATATTGGACGCGTTGTCATAACTATCCGTGTTATATGGATTCTTTGACATGGTTGCCCTGAGCGATGTCTGATAATCCATCGTAAGGTTATCGGTAAGTTTTGCTGTAAAATTACCACGCATGGTATAGCGGTTATAAGTAAAATTGTCCTTAACATCATAAATACTTCTGTCTTTGGTAAAACCTCCGCTCACAAAGTATTGTACCCTTTCACTACCACCGCGTATTGAAAGATTATGGGTCTGGGCAGATGAATGATCCTTCAACATGAGATCCCACCAACTGAATCCTTTCCTGGTTCCGTTGCGGTACTCTTCAATTTCTTCATCGGTATACGGATGAGCCAAATGGGTATTATCAGCCATTTCATTGGCAACTGTCATCAAATCCA
>CAYVBH010000092.1:0-12533 GCA_964449015.1 uncultured Bacteroidales bacterium | reverse complement strand
AAGTATCGCTCTGGGGAAAAATCATCGGAACCGTTGTTTTTGATGACAGCAATGAAACACTTGCGGGTGCAACTATTTTGGCGATACATGAACCTTCGGGAACTCAATACGGGACAGTCGCCAATGTTGATGGTTATTATGTTCTTGGCAATATGCGCGTTGGCGGTCCATATAAAATCACTGTTTCTTTTATAGGGTATAGAACACAAGTGTTCAATGAAGTATATCTCAGTTTGGGCAATATTGCAGATTTCAATGTGAAAATGCCCAAAGCCACGTCGGAATTGGAAGAAGTAGTGATATCAGCAACCAGAAACGACGTATTCAATGCCGACCGGACAGGTGCTGCCAGTAATGTTTCCAATATGGTGATGACAACCATTCCCAATATTTCAAGAGGCCTTAAAGACCTGACAAAAATAAGTCCTTACGCCAATACCAGGGGAAACGGAACCTCCTTTGCCGGAACAAATAACCGTTACAATCTTTTTGCGATTGACGGGGTAGTTAATAACGATGTCTTCGGACTCACCTCAACGGGAACAAACGGTGGACAGACCGGAATTGAACCGATAAGTCTAGATGCCATTGAAGAATTTCAAATAAATATTGCGCCCTATGATGTACGACAGGGAGGTTTCACAGGAGGGGGTATTAATGCCGTTACTAAAAGCGGTACCAATACATTTAAGGGAAGCATTTATTACTACATGAACAACCAGAAATTTGTGGGATCAAATAATCCGGCCAATGACAAAAATGAAGAATACCCTGAATACAAAGATTTTCAGGCAGGGGTTACCTTGGGCGGACCAATCGTTAAAAACAAGCTCTTCTTTTTCATTAACGGAGAAATCACACAAAACAAAACCCCATTGAGTTTTGTTCCCGGTACCGAAAGTTCAAATATCACAATGGATGAGGTTAATCGTGTGATAGCTACTTTACAGCGGATTACCCCGGATAATGACCCGGGCAGTTATTTGGGAATTGATGATGAAACCAATAGTACCAAAATTCTGGGTAAACTGAACTGGAATATTTCAGACAGACATAAACTTATGCTTCGCCACAGTTATACTTTTGGCGAAAACACCGACAACAGCCGCAGTGCCAATGCGCTGCGTTTTTATAACAATGGTTTGTATTTTCCAAGCAAAACCCATTCAACCGGTCTGGAGCTGAACAGCATCCTGGGTAACTATATGGCCAACCGACTGATGATTGGTTATACCCGTGTCAGGGACGACCGTGATCCGCTGGGTGATCCGTTCCCAAGTACAACCATCATGCTTTCTTCTTCAAGAAATATAACTTTCGGCAGTGAGTATTCATCAGTCGCCAATCAGCTTGATCAGGACATATATTCTATGACTGACCATTTAACATTTTACAAGGGAAAACATACTTTCACTGTTGGAACGCATAATGAGTTGTATTCGTTTTATAACTTGTTTGTTCAGAATATTTACGGCAATTATTCCTTTAATTCACTGGAGAATTTTGAATCACAGGGTACTACAGCGGCCGTGGCCCCAACTTATTATGCTATTGGTTATTCGTTTGATGAAAATGACAATCCGGACCAGACCAAAGGAGCAGCTGAGTTTAATGCATTGCAGATTGGGTTATATGTGCAGGATGAATACCAGTTGAGTAATCGGTTTCAATTAACTGCAGGCTTAAGAGCAGATGTGCCTGTATTTCTTGATAAGCCTGAGGCCAATAATGAATTTAATGGAACTTATGGAAGTGAAGGAAATACAGGAGATGTTCCCGATCCGAAAATTATGTGGTCGCCCCGGTTCGGATTTAACTGGGATGCAACCGGGAACAGGAGCATTCAGGTGCGCGGAGGTACAGGATTATTTACCGGCCGTGTTCCCTTTGTATGGATATCCAACCAGTTTTCGAACAACGGTCAGTTAAACGGCACTTTTAGCGTGGGTAGTTCTTCAGCCAGCGCAAGTCCGATTACCAATCCCCCGGTTACATATTCAACAGATCCATACAATCAACCCACTGCTGAAGATTTGGGCAGAACAGCCGGACGGGGAGCAATCAATATCATTGACAAGAATCTGAAGTTTCCCCAGGTATTGCGTTCAAACCTGTCCATGGATATGAAGTTAGGATGGGGAGTGGTAGCCACTGTCGAAGGAATATTCAGCAAAACCTACAACAATGTGAAATTCATTAACCTGAACCGGCAGGTGGATGCATCGTTTGCATTTGAAGGTCCCGATCAGCGTCCGCGTTATACGGCATCCAGTTCCGATCCTACTGCAAGGGGATATAACAGTGCTTCCCGACTTGATGCTAATTATGATGAGATCATCAAGTTTGAAAACACCAATAAAGGTTATTCCTACAACGTCATGGTGCAATTGCAGAAACAATTCGATCAGGGTTTTACGGCCAACCTGGCTTATAATTACGGACGGTCAAAAGACATTAATTCAGGGACATCGAGCGTGGCATATTCAAACTGGCGCTATGTAAATCAGAAAAGTGGCCTGAACAATCTTGAATTAACTGCTTCGGATTATGATCTGGGTTCGCGTATATCGGGGTTTGTTTCATACCGTAAAGAATATATGAAAGGAAAGCTTGCAAGCCAGTTGTCCCTTTTTTATAATGGTCAAACCGGAAGTCCTTTATCATACATATACAGTGGTGACATGAATAACGACGGTACCTCAAACGACATGATCTATATTCCTGACAACATGAGCGATATTAATCTTGTTGCTTATAACAAAATGGTTGACGGCGAAACGGTAACCGTAAGCCCCGAAGAACAATGGCAATTGCTAAATGCTTTTATCGAAGATGATAACTATCTGAAAGAACACCGTGGTGAATATGCCGAAAGAAACGGCGCCCGGTTGCCGTTTAGCCACCAGTTCGATTTCAGGTTTATTCAGGAGATCAAGCTTGATGCCGGAAAGACAGCAAACAGGTTGCAGTTTTCCGTTGACATTATAAATGCAGGCAATATCCTGAATAAAAAATGGGGTCGTCAATGCAGTGGCTCATATAGTTACCTTATTGACTATAAGGGATTGGAGGATCAGGATCCTTCCTCGTCATACCAATACAGTAACCAACCCACCTTTAATTATACCGGAAGTTCACTTGTAAAAGGAAAGCCTTATTCCACAAGTGATCTGGCCTCACGATGGAGGATGCAGTTGGGTATTCGGTATATTTTTAACTAGTCCTTTTTTCCGCGTTAGGTTTATTTAGGTTTTAGGTTTACTCCAACCCTGCCTTTGGTCATTAAGGCAGGGTTTTTACAATTCATGTTGAATGTTTATAAAAAAATAGCCATGAGTAAATTATCACTCACATTTTTCTGCTGTTCCCTGATTCTAACCGGATGTGTTTCGCTGAAGAAAACCGCCAATTGTCGAAATGATTGCCTGGTGGTGTTGTCGATGGATGGATTCAGATGGGATTATCCGGACAGGTTTTATACACCCAATCTTGACAAAATGGCGGTAAGGGGGGTGAAGGCGAAGGCATTAATACCTGCATTTCCATCAGTTACCTTCCCAAATCATTATACAATGGCTACAGGGCTATATCCGGATCACCATGGTATCGTTCATAACACGTTCTACGATTCAACCCTGAATTATACCTATAAGATATCCGACAGAAAAGCTGTTGAGGATGGCCGTTTTTATGGTGGTGAGCCAGTCTGGAACACTGCAGAAAAGCAGGGTATAACAACAGGTATTTTTTTCTGGGTAGGCTCTGAAGCTAATATTCAGCAGATGCACCCTGCTTATTGGAAACAATACGACTCAAAGGTCAGCCATGCACAAAGAATTGACACAGTGATGAAATGGCTCTCGCTGCCAAAGAGCATAAGGCCACAATTGATCATGTTTTACTTTGATGAACCCGATCATACGGGACATATATTTGGACCATACGCAGAGGAAACCGGGCTCATGGTTACTTATTGTGATAGCCTGATTGGCGTTTTCAGGCACCGAATTAAAGAAGCGAATTTGGCCCGGAAGATCAACCTTGTTGTTGTTTCGGATCATGGTATGGGAGAGTTGAATGAAAGCAGGAAGGTGGTACTAAAAGACAATCTGAAACCGGGTTGGATAGAGCGGGTAAACGGTTCAAATCCTGTTATCATGATAGAAGCGAAAGAAGCATGTGACGACAGTATTGTAACCAGTCTACGAAAACTCGATCATATCAGAGTGTGGAGTAAGGATGAGATTCCAGATGTATTACATTATGGCACTAATGCCAGGGTTAATGATATTGTAGTGTTGGCAGACAGCAGCTGGTCGGTTACTCTTAACGACCAGAATATTTCAGGAGGGGCACACGGCTATGACCCGGCTAACAGTGATATGCATGCCATTTTTTATGCTTATGGACCCGCATTCAAACGAGGTATAGTTCTTCCCGTGTTCAGCCATGTTCATCTATATTCATTGTTATGTAAGTTGTTACATATTGAACCTGCCGATACGGATGGCAATGAAACAAGTATCAATCCCATGCTCCGATGAATTGACTAATACCCGCTAATAACAATTATGTAACACTGCTTTAATTCAAGGGTAACAGTGTCATCTTATACTTGCTCAAGTTAAACCTATATTATGAAAATATGAAAAGACTGATGCTTTATATTTATGTCCTTATATCCGCTTATTCTTTGCAGGCACAGAACGGGCAAATCAAAGGTCGTGTACTTGACAACGACAACCAGTCGCTTCCCGGTGCTGCGATTATTTTAACCGGAACTTCATATACCGGAGTGTCGGACATTAACGGGTATTATCACCTGCAAAACATCCCTGCAGGTTCCTACCAGATTGAAGTCAGATACATAGGTTTTCAGGGATTGGTTCAGCAGGTGGAAGTGAAAACGGGTGAAACCAGTAAGCTGGATTTCAATCTGGAACCCGGGGTGGAAGAACTGGATGCAGTGGTGGTCAATCACAGGCTGGCAGGGGAATCAAAGGCTCTGAATGCACAAAAGTCTTCTGAAAGAATTACAACTGTGGTATCGGCTGAACAGCTTGAGAAATTTCCTGATTCGAATATCGGAGATGCGTTAAAACGCATTCCCGGTATCAATGTACAGTATGACCAGGGTGAAGCCCGGTTTGGCAACATCAGAGGAACAGCACCTTCGCTTAATTCAGTATCCATTAATGGGGAGCGCATACCCTCTGCAGAAGCCGAGATCCGGACAGTACAACTTGATCTGGTACCCGCTGATATGGTAAATACGGTGGAATATACAAAGGCATTAACTCCCGACATGGATGCTGATGCCATCGGAGGTTCAATTAATCTGGTTACCAAGTCGGCACCTTACGCACGTGAACTTTCGGGACAACTGGGAGCCGGATGGAATTTTGTTTCGGAGAAACCTTCCCTGAAAGGTTCTTTAACACTGGGCGACCGGCTGTTCCATAAAAAACTGGGGATTATTGCCAGCGCTTCGGTTTATGACAACAAACTCGGGTCTGATGATATGGAAGGGGAATGGGATTATGCTGATTCCGATGATAAAAACGGATCAGCATACCTTACCAATTTTCAAAACCGCCAATACTATATTGAAAGGTTGCGGCAAAGTTATTCCCTTTCGTTGGATTATACCCTGAACAGCCACCATACCCTGTTTTTAAACGGGATTTATAACAAACGTTGCGACTGGGAAAACCGGTACCGCCTGGAATATAAGGACATCGAATGGAGTGATGACGATAACAGTTATGTAGGTGAAATCAGGCGCCAAACCAAATTCGGATCCGACGACAACAAATATGCCCGACTGGAGGATCAGCGCACCATGAACTTTTCAATGGGTGGTGACCATCAGCTGGGACAGCTGGGCGTAAACTGGATGGCTTCCTACTCGAAAGCCAGCGAAGAACGTCCCCATGAGCGGTACATAACATACCGGGCTGAAGATGTTCTTCTCAACATGGACCTCAATGAAATAGAGAAGCCTGAAGTTATGGCAGCTGACAGAAACGAGTACGGGAACTTTACCAATGCCTTTGAATTCAAAGAACTGACTGACCAATATCAGTTTACCGAAGAAATTGACAAGCACTTTAAAATGAATTTTGATCTTCCTCTATTAAGTGGAGAAAATGCCAATGTGCTGAAATTTGGATTTCGCTATCGCGGAAAGGAAAAAATGCGTAACAATTGGCTGAGAGCCTATGAACCGGTTGATGAGGATGCACTGAATGACTTGGTATTGGCTAACCTCAAAGATGTTTCGAAAAGCAATTTCATGGCCGGGGATTATACATTGGGTCGGTTCATTCATCCTGAAATCAGCGACAAACTTGATCTGAACAACAGCAATGTATTTGAGAGTGAGTTGGATATCAGTGAGGAAGCTGATGATTTTGATGCAACCGAAAATATTTTAGCCGGATACCTGATGAGTGAGCAGCGCATTGGCAGCAGAATTACCCTGATGGCAGGACTCAGACTGGAGCAAACAGGAATTAATTACCGGGGAAAGATTTATGATGTTCCCAGCGAGGAGGAAGAAGATAATGGTGCCGAACCATCTATAACCGATACCGACAAGGAATCGGATTCATACCTGAACGTGTTGCCTGCGATACACGTTAAATACAGTCCGAATACTTTTTCAAACATACGTATGGCATGGACCAATACGCTTTCACGTCCGAATTACTTTGACCTGGTTCCCTACCAGGAAATCAACCGCGATGATGAAGCGATTGCATTTGGAAATCCTGAACTGAAGGCTACTACATCCATGAACCTGGATCTCATGTATGAGTATTTCTTCAAAAGCATTGGTATCTTCTCGGTAGGAGCTTTCTATAAAGATATATCCAATGTAATAGCCTGGCAGTACCTGACCGACTATACTTATAACGGAGTGGTCTATGAACAATACAGAAAGCCCGAGAATATCGGCAATGCTTCGTTATATGGTTTCGAAACCGCATTGAGCCGCCGGCTTGACTTTCTCCCTTCATTTTTGAGCAACCTCACCCTTTATGGAAACTATACCTATGTCAAGTCGAAACTAAAGGATATCATTTTTGAAGGTCGCGAAGATGAAGACCTTCCCATGGGCGGCACGCCGGAACATACCTATAATATCAGTCTGGCATACGACGCAAAAAAGTTCGATATCCGTGTTTCTTATAACCACACCAGTGCTTTCCTTAATGTGAATGAAGACGGGGGTTTTGGTGAGGAGAAATTCTACGATTTCTACTATGACAAAACGGATTATCTCGATGTCAACGCAGACATCAAGGTTTCCAAAGTGTTCACGGTTTACCTTAATGCCAACAATTTACTGAATCAGCCGTTGCGTACTTACTGGGGTGAATCGGAGAGAACAGCCCAGGCGGAGTATTATGGGATCAAATTGAATGCCGGACTTAAGTTTAAGCTTTAAATCTTTTAAAGAAGAGAACAAATGGGAAAGAACCCGAATTCTATGGAACGAGTAGCACTTTTTCTAACAGCAGTTTTGCTTGTTTCTGCTATTTGCGGATCATGCCGGAATCATAGAAAAGAAGAAAAGTCTGTAAGTATTGTCAGAAATGCGGAGGCCAGGGAAGATTCAGCCAAGATGGCTGAATCCCTTACTTTGCAAGCGGGTTTTGAGAACCGGATTCAGGCTGTTGGCGAAACAGATCCACTATCTTCAGACCCAGGGGAAGATGCAGCTGATGATCCTGCCATCTGGTTTAATGCAAAAGACCCCGGAAAGAGCCTGATTATTGGCACCAATAAAAAATCAGGGCTCTGGGCTTTCAATCTTGATGGTATAACCCAACAGGTTATCAATACCGGCAGAATTAATAACGTAGATATTTGCTATGGATTTATTTATGGGGGGAAGGAGGTTTCTCTGGTTGCGGGGAGTAACCGGGATAACAATTCTGTCACCCTGTTTTACATTGATCCCGACACTGCTGAATTGTCTGATTCTATTTGCAATATAAGAAGTGGTGTTGATGAGGTTTACGGTCTTTGTTTTTATAAGGATACCCGGAAGTCGCGCTTTTATGTCTTTGTGAATGGGAAAGACGGAAAAATTGAGCAATGGGAGATAAAATCGTCCGGAACTCAATTGTCAGGCAGCCTGGTACGGGCGTTTACTGCAGACAGTCAACCCGAAGGCATGGTTGCAGATGACAGCAAAAATATCCTATATCTCGGGGTAGAAGAAGAAGGCATTTTCAGGGTAGGCGCTGATCCCGAATCGGATACCACGCTGACCAAATTATCAGGGAGCGACCAGGCCAATCCCAACATCAGTTATGATATAGAGGGACTTGCGCTGATGGTATCAGATAACAAGACATACCTAATAGCCTCAATACAGGGAAATTTTTCCTATGCCATTTTTGAAACGGGGGCAAATGAAAGGTATCTAACCAGCTTTGTTATTGAAGATGGAATTGTTGACGGGGTTGAAGAAACCGACGGTATTGAAATATTCTCATTTCCGGTTACTGCACGCTACCCTTATGGTCTGCTCGTTGTACAGGATGGATTTAATCGTTCAGGAATTACTCCCGCCGGACAAAATTTCAAGCTGATTTCACTTGAAGATGTTGTTGAATATATTGATATAGCCAGTGCCGGCAATGCCGGTAAGGGTGATGACATGTTGCTGTTTATTATAGGAGGATGCCTATAGAAGCAGGTTTCGTTTATCTGCTGCGAGTTCGTTCAAATCCAGTAAAACCAGGTAATCAATAGTTTTAAATTCTCTGTCAATCGCCGGGTAACTACATACTTTGGCACCATAACGGAAATACATCTCCATCAACGGAGGTGTATTTTCCATTTCATAGACTGAATTTTTATAATCGCTCTGATAACACCTAAATCCCTTGCGCGGATTGATACGTGGGATTTTTCTTACGTATCCTCTTTTGATCAGGGCATTCATCAGTAAAGTGCCTTCAATGACATCCTGACTTGCAAAGGAACAGCAACCAAACAAATAGCGCTTCTGATTGATCTGCAAATACTGGCCAATCCCTTTCCATAATAGAAAAAGAACCCTGCCGTTGCGGTGTTCTTGTGAAATGCATGCCCTTCCCAGTTCCACCGATTGCATCAACCGGAACCAACCCAGCCTGCTTATTTCGAACTCTGTTGAAGAGTAAAACCCATTTCCCTTCCTGGCCATCTCATAGGTCTGCATCCGGTAGGTACCTACTACTTCCCTGGTGTTTTTTTCAATGACCAGAAGGTGATGGCATTGCCGGTCAAACTGATCTTCATCACGCAGGGTAATGTAAGAGGACTTCAAGCCTTCATTCAACTCGATGTTGAAGACTTCAAACCGGAGTCTCAGCGCCGAATCAATTTCATCAATTGTTTCTGCCAGTTTAACGCAGTAACGATGATCGGAAATATATAAATACTTTTTTCTGGATAGACTATACCTGTTCAGTACAGGCCCTGGTTGAATCATGTTCATGTTTTTGTTTTTTATGAGGCAAAAATGCAACAGCAATGTTAGAGCCCCTCTACAATAAGATTACATAAAGATTAAGAACTGCAACATTGGTGAATCAAACCAGGCCTCTATTCTTACAAATAACTTAAGTATTCCTTAACTAACTGGATACTAAAGCAAAATATCTTTGTCTCTGTATGAAAAGTGATAAATCTAAACTAAACAAAATGAAAAAAAGAAGAAGTTTTAAAGTGATCCTGCTTGTTGCAGGTATGATGATGAGCTATGCAGTCCAGGCAAAGAGTGCAGGAAACATGATTGTTCATGCATCGGTTATGTCAAACAAGAAGGTGGTATTGAGAATCAGTGATGCGCCCAAACGCGCTCTGGAGCTTAATATTGAAAACTCTTTAACAGGTGAGATGTTTTACCAGAAAAGACTATCAAGGGATACGATATACCTGAGGGTATTCAGCATGTCAAATCTTCCTGAAGGTGAATACAGCCTGACCATTGAAACGGAGGAAAAGGTATATACGAAATTTCTTGGGATAACCAGGGACTCATGCTTACTGCTTGGTGAAGCCGAGGATTATAAACCTGTTTTTGAAAATGAAAATGAAAATCTGTTGATCACCTTTCGCAATTCACAAGAAAAAAATTTAAAGGTTTTATTTCGAAACAACCTAGATGTTTTTTTCAAAGATGAGCCAGATCAGGCAACCTGGTTAAAAAGAAAATACAATCTTTCCATGCTGGAACCCGGTAGTTATCAGGTTGATTTACTGGCCGGAGAGGATACTTATACATACAACTTTGAGATAAGGTAGGCCCAACGTTTTAGGTAATTCAAACTTTGCCATTGTTCCGGTTAATTGTAAACCGGGCAATGGCTTTTTCTTTTGTTGCTGCTCAACTTTCAGATCCATCCGAAAACAGCATTGTTTATATTTCTTCTATATTTGCACGGAAGAAAAAAGTGATGGAAGTATTCTACAAGGCAGCTCCTTTGGCAGCCCGAATTGCAGCATTCCGAAAGGAAGGAAAATCAATCGGATTTGTGCCCACCATGGGCGCATTACACGAAGGTCATTTATCGCTTGTAAGGTTCAGCCGGCAACAGAATGACGTTACGGTGGTCAGCATTTTTGTGAATCCCACCCAGTTCAACGATAAGTTAGACCTGGAACGGTATCCGCGCATGCCCGAAAAAGACAGTGCCCTGCTGGAACATGCCGGCTGTGATCTATTATTTATGCCTGATGTAGATGAGGTATATCCCGAACCCGATACCCGTGTTTTTGATTTCGGCGGTCTCGACCGGGTGATGGAAGGCAAACACCGGCCCGGTCATTTCAATGGCGTTGCCCAGGTGGTGACGCGGCTTTTCGACATGGTAAAACCCCACCGGGCTTATTTCGGCCTCAAGGATTTCCAACAACTGGCCATTATCCGCAAGGTGATGACGGATTTGCAGTATCCGGTTGAGATCGTTTCCTGTCCGATTGTTCGGGAGTGTGACGGCCTGGCCATGAGTTCCCGGAATATGCTGCTGAGCGCCGAAGAAAGAAAGCGGGCATTGGTTTTATCACAATCACTTTTCAAGGGCAGGGAAAGAATGAAGCAGGGACTTTCGGTTGTTGAAGTGAAGAAATTTGTTGAAGACCAGGTTCATGCTGCTGAAGGAGTTGACCTGGAATATTTTGAAATCATTGACGGAACAACGCTGCTGCCTGCCCGATATTGGGATGCCGATCGCGATATGATCGGCTGTATAGCAGCCAGGGTTGGAAAGATAAGACTCATAGACAATATCAATTTTTCTTCGTAATTTTATGCTTATGCAGATAGAAGTATTGAAATCAAAGATACACCGGGTTACCGTTACCGAAGCCAACCTGAATTATATGGGCAGCATCACCATTGACGAAAACCTGATGGATGCCGCCAACCTGATAGAAAATGAAAAGGTGCAGGTGGTCAACATCAACAACGGGGAACGGCTGGATACCTATGTGATCAGAGGTCAGCGCGGCACTGGGGTAATCTGCCTGAATGGTCCAGCGGCCCGCAAAACGGCCGTGGGCGACATCGTCATTATCATGTCGTATGCCACCATGGACTTCGAGGAAGCAAAACGGTTTAAACCTGTGATCATATTACCGGATACGGCAACCAACATTTTGGCAAAACACTGACATGCCCAAATTAGCAGTCATACAGAAGAAAATATTGTTGGGTGACCGGCTCGACCGGTGGCTTGCGGTTTCGCGCTTCAAGAATAAAAAGATCGTTTTTACCAACGGTTGCTTTGATGTGCTGCACCGGGGTCATATTACTTACCTGGCCAAGGCTGCGGCACTGGGCAATGCCCTGGTAATCGGGCTGAACACCGATGCCTCGGTGAAAAGACTGAAGGGCCCGTCACGACCGGTACAGGATGAAAATACCCGGGCGCTTATATTGGCTTCGTTGGGTTTTGTAACAGCTGTTGTGCTTTTTGATGAGGACACACCTTATGACCTGATTAAAAAGGTGCAACCGGACGTGTTGGTGAAAGGCGGTGAATACAAGGTTGAGGACATCGTGGGGTATGATGTGGTTAAGGGCAAGGGGGGTACAGTCACTACCATCGAAATGGTGGAAGGATTTTCGAGCACCGGAATCATTCAGAAAATGAAAGGCAGGTCGTAATGGCCAAAACCAAAACGGTTTTTGTATGCCGCAACTGCGGCAACGAGTCGTCCAAATGGATCGGAAAGTGCCCGGGTTGCGGGCAATGGAATACATATGCCGAAGAGGCGATCGTGAAAACAAGCGGGGTGGCCGATACACGTTTTGTCACATCGAGTGCCGTTCCGGTACGGCTGCATGAAGTTGATTACAAAAGCCAGCCACGGCTTGACACACAAACGGGAGAGCTGAACCGGGTACTGGGGGGCGGACTGGTGCGGGGTTCCGTGGTGCTTATCGGCGGTGAACCGGGTATCGGGAAGTCAACACTGGCGCTGCAGGTGGCCCTGGCTATGAGTAATTATAAAGTGCTTTATATTTC
>CAYVBH010000091.1:0-12628 GCA_964449015.1 uncultured Bacteroidales bacterium | reverse complement strand
TATCTGGTCGGCCGAAGCCAGAAAAATTAGCATTGTCATTCATCCTCCCTGGTGGCGGACGCTTTTTATGAAAATTGCCTTTCCCGTGATGTTGTTACTCATTATCCTGGGCATACTCAGAATTCGCTTCAACATATTGAAGCATCAGAAAGAATTGTTGCAGGAAACAGTTGACAAACGGACTGAGGAACTGCAGGAAGTCAATACACTTCTTGAAGAGAAACAGGAAGAAATCCTGATGCAGAATGAAGAATTGTTACGACACCGTAACAATCTCGAGGAACTTGTAAATGAGCGCACAAACCAACTGGAAAAAGCCAAGCAAAAAGCTGAGGAATCCGACCGCCTGAAATCTTCTTTCCTTGCCAACATGAGCCACGAAATCCGCACCCCGATGAATGCCATCCTGGGATTCTCCTCACTGCTTAAAGAAAGAGATTTCAGCGAAGAAGAGAAGGAAGGGTTCATCAGGACAATCAATCAAAACGGAGAAACCCTCATGTATTTGATTGATGACATACTGGATATTTCCATGATAGAATCCAACCAGATGGTTCTTAAACCGCAGTATTTCAATGTGAACAAGATGTTGGCGGAGCTGGAGGAATTCTGGCGACTTAAAAATGAGCAAGGTTTAACTATCGAGTTCATGAACCGCAGGGACAAGGAACTGATCCTGAACATCGATCCTGTCCGTTTTCAGCAAATCATGAACAACCTGATCAGCAACGCCATGAAATACACACATGAGGGATATATCAGGTTTGGGTATGAATTGAACGACAAGAATATCCGGTTTTTTGTGGCTGATTCAGGGGTTGGGATTGACCCGAAATACAGTACCAGCATTTTTAACCATTTCTTTAAAATTGAAGTTGATTCCGAGAAAGTTTACAGGGGTACTGGAATAGGATTGGCCATATGCAAAAGGATAGTTGAATTACTGAATGGAAAAATCTGGGTGGAATCTAAGCCCGGATCAGGCTCGACCTTTTACTTTACAATTCCCTATATATGCCACTCAGAGCAGAATGCAGGGAATACAGCAAAAATAGAAACAACAACTTCACATTCTTTGGAGAGCTTTTTCTTTGTGATTGCCGAGGACGAACCTGCAAATTATCAGATCCTGGTAAAAATGTTGCGCATTCCTGCAGAAAGGCATTTCTGGGGAAAGAATGGCAAAGAAGCAGTTGAGTATATTGCAAAACAAAACAATCATGATAACATCCTGGTGCTCATGGATATCAAAATGCCTGTGATGAACGGCTACGATGCTTTGCTTCATATTAAGAAGATCAGCACCAGCATTCCGGTAATTGCGGTAACGGCCTATGCCCTCAAGCACGAAGAAAAGGAAATACTTGCGAAAGGATTTGACGGGTACCTGGCCAAGCCTATCCGGGTTGATAAGTTAAAGGAAGTAATAGGTAAAATCAGTACAACTCAGCATTAGAAAATCCAGGGGACCTCTGAATAATCACCATCACAAGGTTCGAGGGATCTTTTTAGCGAGAGGCCAGATCGTGCGTTAGCCGTGCGTTGGCCAGAGGTTCTATTCACCTGCGGTATAAAATAAAAAAGCCCGCAGAAGCGGGCAATTTCAAATTTCGTAGTCCGTAGGGGACTGCATTTTATTATCCAACCTCATCCTTCGTTATCTTATTTTTCCCTGTAATTACGGGTTCCTCACTTAATATGAAATAAGAATAAGAATTAAAAAAGTAAGATAAATTAACAAATTCTGACCCCATATCTGACCCCATAACCTATATTTTATTATTTTTACTTCCAATAAATCAGTAGAAGGATATGGCTCAATTTAATTTCAACCTGAAGGATCCGGGAGCTGATAAAGAGACTCCGGTTAACTTGATAGTACGCTACTCCTATCAAAGGGTTAAATTCTATACACGGGAATCCATCCATCCAGATTTTTGGAATACCGAAACCCAGCGGGCAAAACAGACCAAGCTATTTCCAGAGTATCCGGAATTTAACGGAAGGTTGGAAAATATTGAGAAAACCGCTAAGGATCTTTTCAGGCGGTATCAAAATGACCATGATCATGCAGAGCCGAGCCCAGGCGAATATAAAAAGATGTTGGAGGTTGCTATCAAAGGCACAAAAACCAGCATTCCTACAAACCTGATTGGGTTTGCTGAATATTACATTGAACAGTTAAGATTGAAGCTTCTTACAGAAAAAAGAAACACTAAAAGCATAATTGCCGGCAGTTATATGCAAACCCTCTCTTGCCTGAAAGATTTCGCCAAAGATAAAAACAGGCGAATTGACTTCGATACGGTTGACAGTGACTTCTATAATGATTTTGTTGAATACCTGGAAACCATAAAAAGCATACCCAAAGAGAATGGCAAGGTTTTAAAGAAATACGGTTTTACAGCAAATACAATTGGGAAACATATTAAAAACCTGAAAAGGATATTAAACGAGGCAGCCCGGCCGGAAATAGGCATAAATAGATTTGTCAATTATAAGCGGTTTAAGGTTCAGGAGGAGGAGGTTGAAACAATCTATCTGAATGAGGATGAATTACAGGCTTTATATGAGTTAGATTTATCCGCAAAAAAGAAATTAGAACGAGTTCGGGATTTGTTTCTCGTTGGGTGCTGGACCGGTCTTCGTTTTTCCGACTTCACAAACATACAGGCAAAGGATATTCATGGGGATTTCATCCATATTAAGACTCAAAAAACGGGCGAAAAGGTTGTAATACCAATACATTGGACTGTTAAGGCCATAATGAATAAATACAATGATTTTGCGAACAGCTTACCCCCTGATATCAGTAATGCCAATATGAATATTTATCTCAAGGAAATGGGAAAGTTATTGGATACCCTGCATAAGGAAATTGAAACCAGTAAGACCCGGGCCGGGAAGAAAGTACATACCCGCAAACCTAAATATAAATTAATTACTACCCATTGCGCGCGGAGGTCATTTGCAACGAATATGTTTAAATCCGGGGTACCTACCTTAAGCATAATGAAAGTAACTGGCCACCGGACAGAAAAGGCCTTTTTACGGTATATCAGAATTACACCTGATGAGCATGCTAAAATAATGATGAGGTATTTCCAAAAGCAAACTCTCCGGATTGCATAAATCAAATTCCAATAAGTAAAAGAATGGCCACAACTCAAGACTATACACCTCGTTTTGAATATCAGGAGAGCCTTAAAAGAGTCAGAGCCCGGCTCTTTCTACTTAGATTATTTAGCCAGTTCCCTGACTGTCCAATATCATTATATCGAGACAATAAAAAGGCCCTGGAATACATAAAAAAAGATCTTGAATCATTGAGAAAAATTGAATCATTGAGTGATTTTTCCATGGATGAGGTACCGATGATTGATAGTGATTTGCTTGCCTCTGAGGTTACAAATTACATACAAGATGATACTTGGGAAATATTCTATTCTTTGTTATTTAGTAATAGTGATATTAAAAATGAAGGCTTTTTTATTCAGGAACTGATCGGTGTTTATTCACAATATAACAAGGATATAGAGGCAGAATATCCCATATTAAGACATTGGCTTTATTTCCTAGAGGGGAAGCAAAAACTAAATATGAAGCCTTCACTCGATGTTACAACCAAGAAACAATCAAAAGACCAACCGGAAAGCAATACAAAGCTTACAATGAGGCAGATTGCGTTCATTTACCAGTATGAAAATAAGCCTTTGTATCAAAAGGATGCTGAGGATATTTTAAGATCGTATGGTTGGAAGGAAATAAAAAAGACCAGTGCGGGGAAGCTTGTCAGTAAATATAGTGCTTTAAATAATACGACTCAAAGAACAAGTGCGACCCTCCGCACTATCAATGATATTAAATTAATACTGCCGTTACTTACCGAAAAAGCAAAAGGCCAAGCGGAAGATGAACTGAAAACTGCTATTAACAATCAAAGTAAAAAGAATTAAAAACGGGCATTTTCCACCCGGTTTCCACCCGGTTTCCACCCGGTAACAGCAATAAAACCCCGGTAAATTTGTATCATAATCAATATTTGATACAATGGATAACGCCATTCTCATTCAAAACATGAATACTGATGAATTGAAAAGCCTCATCGGTGAAGCGGTTGAAAACAAACTTCAATCTTTCAATCCAAAACCTCAACCAAAGGAAAAATACTTAACCAGGCACGAGACTGCCAAGGCCCTTCGGGTGAGCTTGCCTACTCTGAACGTACTTACTAAAACCGGGAAAATTGCAGGATACCGGATCGGAGGCCGGGTATTATATAAAGAAACGGATGTTGATACCTCCCTTAAACAGATTGTTACTTCTAAATTTCGGAGGTAACCATGATCACAACAAAAGACTATTCAGAGCTTCTATATCTGAAGCCTGGGCAAAAACCGACCCTCCACTATTTAATTCTATCAGCCCTGGTCGAAGGGGATGAGGTCACTGTTATTTCCGCTTTACAGAGGTTTAAAACCATCGAATTACGAAAGATTGTAAGTGATCTTCGAGCTGCAGGGGTACCAATTGCCGACAGGTGGATGACCAATCCAGAAACAAAGAAGAGGTTTAAACAGTACTTTTTATCCGAATAGCCATGGATTCAGGCTGGATTAAATTACACCGGAGGCTGAAAGATCATTGGATTTGGGTGGATCCTCGGAGGTTGAAATGGTGGCTGGATATACTTCTAACTGTCAACCACAGCGAAGCAAAGGTGATGATCGGAAATAAGCTTATACTAACTACACGGGGTCAAAGTGTCAGAAGTCTTAACACATGGGCAAAAGAATGGGGAGTAACCAAAGGAGCTATACGCGACTTTTTTAAGTTACTTCAAAGTGACGGCATGATTACCGTAGAATCTCTCCAATTTACTACACGGATAACCGTATGTAATTATGAGGGTTACCAAGGGTTGATATACGAGAAAAAAACGGGCAGTGAACGGGCAGTGAACGGGCAGAACACGGACGGTGTACCCAAACAAATAATGAATAAAGAAGAATTAAAGAATATAATTGACTACCTCAATTTAAAAACGGGTAAAAACTTTCAAACCTCCACGAATAAGACCCACAGTTTAATTCAGGCAAGGGTTAAAGAAGGATATACGCTGGAGAATTTTAAAACTGTAATTGATCGCAAAGCTGCAGAATGGTTAAATACTTATCAAGATAAGTACTTACGGCCCGAGACTCTCTTCGGAACAAAATTCGAGGGGTACCTGAATGAAAGGCCAAAAAGCAGAATTCAAAACAATCAACCTGGTTATAATGGCAAAGAAACTTATCGAAAGAAACCGGAACAGATCGGAATTGAGTAATTCTGGCCACCTTGGCAGGATACCTCCTCAGGCTATAGATTTAGAGGAGGCTGTATTAGGTGCGATGTTATTGGAATCAGGTTGCATTGATACGGTACTGGCAATCCTAAAACCGGAATCATTTTATAAACTTGAGAATCAAATCATATACAGGGCCATTAAGGAGTTAAAGGATATAAATCGACCCGTAGACCTGCTGACCGTTACCAATCAATTAAAGAAATCAGGGAAAATTGAGGAGGTTGGCGGACCTGTTTATGTAACTGGATTAACATCAACAGTTGCATCCTCAGCACACGTGGACGTTCATGCTATGATAGTCCAGGATAAGTTTATACAAAGAGAGCTGATCCGAATATCCTCCGAGATTTTGACCATGGCTTATGATGAAAGCGAAGATCCTTTGGACATTATTTCAAATTTCAATCTTAACATATCCAATCTGCTGGCTGATAACCAGGTTGAAAATGCAGTTCATATTCAGATACCGCTTAAAGCCCGGTTGGCTGAAATTGAACAAATTTCAAAGAACAAAGAGAAGCTAATCGGCATACCTTCCGGATTGTCAAATCTGGATAGATCGACTGCCGGCTGGCAGAATTCAGATTTGATCATTATTGCAGCCCGGCCCTCCCAGGGGAAAACCGCATTCAGTCTTTTTTCTTCGCTGCAATCATCCTCCTATGGTTTCCCAGTGGCTTTTTTTAGCCTTGAAATGTCCAAACCCCAATTAATTGACCGGGCATTATCAACAATGAGCAATATTTCACCCCTGAAGATCAGAACCGGTAGGATTGAAGACCATGAATGGGAACAGATTGAATATTTAGGAGTAAGGAAGCTTGAGAACCTCCCCTTTTATATTGATGATACTCCTGCCCTATCACTCACCCAATTACGAGCCAAGGTCATGCAATTATATAAGAAGCATAAAATAAAGCTTGTTGTAATTGACTATTTACAACTTATGAGGGGAGAAGGGGATAATAGAGAACAGGAAATAAGTTCAATATCCAGGGGGCTTAAAGCCTTGGCAAAGGAGGTAAATATCCCCATAATAGCATTATCCCAATTAAACCGGGCAGCGGACGGTAAAAGGCCAGTACTGTCAAACCTTCGGGAATCAGGCGCTATTGAGCAGGATGCGGATATGGTAATCTTCATTCACCGTCCGGAAAAATACGGGCAAATGACTGATGAAAATAGTCGATCTACGAAAGGCCTGGTAGAATTAATCATTGATAAACAACGTAATGGGCCGACTGGGTTTTCCGAATGCTATACAAATGATTATTGTACCAGGTTTGTCGAGCACCAGTCTGAATTAATGGACTTAAATAAACCGGTTCGAAGCTTCCATGAGGTCGACCGGGATTCGTCAAATGAATGTCCTTACTGACTTATGGCAAAACAGAAATTAAAAGGCAATAAAGGAAATACAGACATGAGGGTTTATTCGTTCTCTCAGCTATCCCATGAAACGGGTTTAACAAAGACTGAACTAATGAAAATTGCTCGTGATCATGGATTAATAGATTCATCCGGTAAGCCAACACCATTGGCCCAAAAGAAAAGATATATATTTCAATAAAATGCTTCATACAATGATTGAATTATCAGATATCACAAACGAAAAATCCAAACTACATAAGGATGTTTTAAAACTTAAAACCCTTATTTGTATTCAGGCTGCACATCATTATGATACTGCTTTACTTTATAAAGAGAGCTCCAAAAATACTTCCTTGACAGAAGCTGAAGAGGTCTCAAAATTCATAAATAGGTTTATTCCCAATGCGAATAAAAAAACTAATCCCTATGAATTTATAAGGGTTCCGGAGGTTGAGATAAATAAAGCCATTGATGAGTATAATAGATATAAAGAGCTTTTATTGATCTATCCTGATGAGGTCAGGTTGATAGAATCATTCGTTAAATGGTATGTCCATAGTGGACCTAACAGATCGACCGCTGAAATAAAATTCAATGTTTTATTCATATCCTTTATTGGAGAATTAATGACCTTGAAAAGCATTCATAAACTAACTCAGAAGGATTGTGATGAGGCAATAAATATTATTATGAATCAGGAAAACATCTACTTTTCTTTTAATATGATACGAATTAAAAGGGCATTCATACAGGCCTATCTGAAGATGAAGGAAATAAAAGGTAAGGTAGAGGCACGCCAAATGGTTTGACTTATGAATACAACGAGCATCAGTGACATATATATAATGTTTAATGGTTATTTGAACTGCCAAGGGTGTCAAGGTACTGTGAACACTATCTTAGCTACATGGCATGCGTTGCGACCAGCGGCCCATAAGCTTTGCAGCGATTTTTATTTTCTTGTGGTCTGTTCGTGGGCTTTGTGGTAATATTATCGTAATATATGCAGAATCTTAACCACAATATATGAATATAGTTAGTTCACAGGACTTTGCAAAGTTAGCATGCGTGGAGGGTAAACATATTTCAACTTATTTAAAGAGAGGGAAGATCTTTGCTGATAAAATTATCGGAGAAGGAAAGCGTAGGATCGTTACTTTCGACACGGAACACCCTGCAAACAAAGCCTTTTTATTATCAAGGCTAACCTCCTCGAAATCCCAAAAACAGAATCCGGACGAAAGCGCCTTGGATGATATCTCTAAAATTATTAACGATGATGACGAATTGAAAGGATTGCACCCTACTCTTGATGCTTCCGTTGGCACCAAAGGAGAGCCAACTAAAATAAGTGGTTATGAATTGGATATTGCCTTAAAACGTGCTGAGCTGGGGATTAGGAATCAAAAACAGGAAGTAAATAAGCTGCTCCTTGCAAAAGCAAGGCGAAAACTGGTTTCTACTGATATCGTTGGCAGATCAGTCTCGGAGGTTGTCCATAGGTACCAGGCATCAATGATAAACGAAATGGATCAGTTGATGAGGGATACTCTGAATGAATTACAGGTTGATAATGTCGTCCTTACAAAAGCTCTTTCACGAATTACTGATATAGCAAATGAAATCAGTGAGCGTGCTATTAATGAAGCCAAAATAGCCATAATAAATAGTTTTTCCGATTCAATATCCCTGGCTAAATAATGCTTTTATTAAACATATTGAAAACGTGTTGCAGGTATTTCCCAGAAAATTTGTACTATTTAATTAAATAACCTACATAATGAATACAGAAGTAATATCCATGGATGCCGCCGAACAAGAATGGCGGGAGTTTTTAATAAATAATAATGCCGGTACTCTCATTCCTGATGAGGAAATGAAACGAAGCTCAGACAAAGATAGCCGGGATGATTACAATAATAAAAAAGCCGGATTTGATCGAGTCGCAAAAGCTATCAGCCGGGGGAATGTCGTTATTGAAAATAACATTGTAACTCAAAAGCTGCAGTATCCCATTACGGCAAAGGACGAAAGTACTGTAATTCTTGACAAACTTTCCTTTAATAACAGATGGACGGTAAAGGATCGAAGCGAAATTTTTAAGAATATTGATCCTAACGACTTATCCCAATTCTTTGCAGCTCAAACTAGGTTTTGTTCAAAGATAACTGGGGTTGAGTTGATCCTTCTGGGGAAAGTTGATATGTCAGATGCAAAAATTACCGATCAAATAGTTTCTGTTTTTTTTATGTAGAGGGGCGGCGGCCATTCGATGCAGCTGTTAAATCAGTTGTCCGAATGTACCGCTTCACCCCTGAAACTATCGGAAATTTATTCTTAGATGAGCAAGATCTTTTTGGGCTATACTATTGGTACAGTGATGCAATGGAATTTTCTAAAGAACTTAATTCATTAACATAATGGCAGCTACATTTTCGGCATCAGCAATATTCAAAGCAGTGGATCAGATTACCGGACCCATTAAGCGTATGTCTTCAGGTGTTCAATCTTTTTCCAATTCCATTACTCGGGACATGGCAAGGGCCCAGGGGAGTTTAATGAGGTTTAAAACAACCATCGGAAACATAGGATCCTATGTTTCTATTGCCGGCGTTGCTGCATTTAGTAACCAGGCTATTAAGTTTTGGGGAGAAAGTCAGGCAGCTATTGCAAATGTGGAGGCTGGCATAATGTCTACTAATAATGCTTTGGGGATTACCAGCCAGCAATTTCAAAAAATGGCAGGGGATTGGCAGAGAATAACAATTTTTGAAGATGATGCTATTCTACAGAATGTTACTGCCCAACTTCAAACCTTTACGAGAATAGGCGAAAGCAATTTCGACAGGATCCAGAAAGCAGCTCTTGACGTTACCTCAAAAATAAAAGGGGTTAATGCCACCGGGGAAGATTTAAGATCAACGTCAATTCAACTTGGTAAGGCCATGAATGATCCCATAAAGGGTATGACAGCTTTGCGGCGTATTGGTATTTCATTCACAGATCAAACAATAAATAAAGTTAAGGCCCTTGCCTCACAAGGTAGATATGGAGCGGCTCAGGCTGTAATGTTAAATGAAATTGAAAAACAATATGGAGGAGCTGCTGAAGCTATTGGGAAAACGGCAAAAGGTATGGAGCTAATCAAGAAAAATGCGATGAGTGACCAAATGGAAAAGCTTGGCCAAAGCCTTGAACCCATTAAAAGCGCTCTCCTAAATATAGCCTCTATCGGGTTGAAGATCGTTAATTTTCTACTTGATAATCCTATAGGCAATGTTATATTGGGCGCTGTAGTTGCTTGGAAAGCATATGCAGGAGCCATGATGATTGTTGCCGGTGTTCAAGCTTATTATAATACTATCCAAATGAGTGGGATTAGTTCAATGCGGTTGATAGTTTTAGCCATTGGAGCAATCATTGGGATTGTTGTTTATTTAATCAGAAACTGGGACAGCTTTTCCGATTCAACGAAAAGGATTATAAAAATAATAGGTCTTGCAGTAGGTACAATCGGTTTAATAGTTACCATAATCAAAACAGCTACCGCCATTCAACGGCTCTGGAATGCAGCATTGATAGCTAATCCAATTGGGCTTATAATAACTGGAATAAGCTTGCTTGTCGCTGGAATTATCCTTCTGATAAAGCACTGGGATAAGGTTAAGAAGAAAATGGACGAATGGAGTAATTCTGCTGTTTTCCAGATAATTTCATTGTTTATTCCAATAGTCAAGATAATCGAACTTATTGGGTTTCTTCAGGACAGATGGAACGGAATTAAAAAAGCCTTTGAGACGGGAGGGTTTCTTCAGGGAATTTTGGCTATCGGAAAGGCTATTTTATCTTTCATTCTTAATCCTATTGAGGTCATATTACGAACCATTGGCAAATTAACTGGTTTAAAGTGGGCTATCAAGGGTGCGGAATCTATTGGGAACATCCGAGGAGGTTTGGACAAGGGTATTGTCAATCAACCAGAAAATATTAAACCGATTAACCCTGCAAAGGACCAAGCTGTTTTGCTTCAGAGAAAGATCCTTGAGACCAACAGCATGCAAAAATTGCAAATAAACATTGATGATTCAACCGGTAGGGCAAGAATAGGAGGTGATATTCAAGCGATTCCGGTAACCGTTAGAAACACGAAAGGGTTCGGTTTTGAACGAATTTAAGTAATTTTACTTTTCGATATTGACATCTGCCTTATCTATGGTGGCTCTCACTTCCATAATATTAAAGGTGCACACACACCGGCAGATGCCTTTTACTTACTTGAAACGGATGGGGGATGTCGTGTTTTGCGACACCCCTTGATTTATTGCTTATGACACGTTCTACCACCTTTGCCTTTCCTTGAATTTATAATGCGATTTAAAACCGTCAGCTGCTTGTTTTTGATAAAACTGCCAAATTAATTTTATCCAGTCGAACTGTGGAGGATCCTTTGCCTTCTTTTACGGGAATAACCAACCCTTCTCTTATCCATCGTTCAACAGTTGACCGTCCGTAAATTCGGAAAGCTTCAGCCTGTTTCAGATAACCCCGTTCATGCCCGCTATCTATGAGGGCTTTTTTTGCTCCCAGCTCTGCAGCATCCGCCAGAAGTTGTCTGAGCTCATTTAATTCGATTTCCATATTACTGAGTATTTATAACCAATTTTATATAAAATGATTATCAGCTTATTGAAAAATTGTTTAACTTGGTGTTGTGAAGTTACTTGAAATATTCGTTAAATAAAGCATATATTTATGTATAAATAAACGTCTTATTTTGTCCAATAATTTACATTATGTTAAATAGAACTTTTTGTATGAAATTCCATTGCATAATATTTCATTTATCTTAACAACTGTCACCAATAGACCGATCCAAGCGGAGGCCAATAAATAAATGAATCCTACTCAGGAGCATACCTGGTGAAATATTTTTACCCCCATGTAGCGTTTCGCTATATGGGGGTAAAATCGCCCCTGCAAATCATAAACTTCAGGACTGATGATCCCGCAACCTCCTCACTCTTCGCCTTTTTGGTTCTTCTGGACCCGTAATAGTCAAATCCTATTGTTTGCTTACTTTAAGCAGATTCTCAACAAAGGAGAATACTAATTTTAAAGTCTATTTAGGATTTCGTTTTTAAGAGCCCATTTATCGAATTCTACCCGGTTTAGTTTAATAGTTGACGTTACACCACCCTTTTTGATTGTTTTCAGAATCCCGGACCGGATCGCACGGTCAACTGCAGTTCTTCCCTGAAGCTTGCAAGCCTGACCATATGATATTGTGTTTGGCATGAGCCCAAGATGTACGAGGGTATTTTTGGTAGCCAGGATGGTTACATCTGCAATCAGATTGCTCAATTCATTGGATGTAATTTCCATTTTCTATGAAGCGATTTTTTCTATACCTAGCTCAATAAGGGCTTGTTTTACACTTCTTTCAATGATTGCTTTAAGCTTTTTATCATCTTTGAGTAGTAAACATTCTTCCGTAGTTGTTTGCTTGAATTTTGTGTTTTTCTGAACACTCTTTGCGTTATTAACTCTTTTTTGGTACTGCATTTTAAAAAGGTTTAAATTATTAATAAAAGAGGCGCACGCTGCAGTACCAACCCATCGCCGTAGCGGAGGGATAGAGTTGAGTTTCTTAAACTCTCGTGCGCCCGTATCTTAATCTCTAATCCTGTTAAATAATTATTTTGGTCTTATACGATGAATTGATACTGCACGACTAAAGTAAAAAATAAATCGATACTCAGTACAAAAAAACAATAAAAATTCGCCCCCATATTCGCCCCCAAACAACAAAAAACCTCCGCTAATCTATTAACTAGCGAAGGTTTACTTACTACTTTCGTAGTCCGTAGGGGAATCGAACCCCTGTTACCAGGATGAAAACCTGACGTC
>CAYVBH010000090.1:3328-12774 GCA_964449015.1 uncultured Bacteroidales bacterium | reverse complement strand
TCGTTATTACCAATTCACCGTAGATTCCGCTTCCGTCGTTGGCTGTAGCCCTCGCCGTAACTGTACCGTTGGCTACTGCGGTAACCACTCCTGATGAGTTGATCGTTGCCTGGCCTGTGCCATTCGTGATGCTCCACGTAACTGTCTTGTTCGTGGCAGTCGTCGGTTGCACTGTTGCCGTCAGTGCAAGGGTGCCATTATCCTGGGTGATGGTTGTTGATCCGCCGGCGCCGGTAACAGTAATATTTTCAATGGGGATACTTCCAACAGAGCCATCCCAACCAGCAATTCTCGCAAGCATCCACCACATAGCTTTTCCAAGTCTAATCGCGCCTTCACTCCCAATATGCCCTACATAACTCCCCCTTTCATTATCAGGATGTAACAAAGGAAATGTCTTTTGCATTCCATTGTGATCACGCCATGAGGTCGTCGCAATAGTTCCGGAGTTATTGTAACATAAAATATCCGCATAGTCGAAAAGAACTGCTGTTGGATTAGATCTTACATAACTTCGAATATATTCCCATTTTAAATGCTGTTGATACCCAATTTCTCCTGTATTTAGACCAGCCATGTACTGAGAATCAACCGGTCCCGTCGTAAATATTACCGTTGTTGGAATACTGTTCAGAGAACAATAATTAATATATTCATTAGTAGCATCTATATAAGTCTGCATAGAAACAGTATTACCTGTTAATGCATTGTCCCCACCATCCAGGCCCCATGCTATTTCTCCCTGGGGACTACCAACAGTTGCTCCGCCCCATCTTGTTGCATAAATGGGGTCATAGTCTCCAGATACATCAGGATAAGAGCCATCATAACACCATCCAAATCCTAATACTGATAATCCCAGATAGCTATTCTTACAATATAATAGTGAAGCCTTAGTCCTAGTGATTGAGGTCGAACTGGTAAACCAATCCTCTTCACCATAATCATAAATCCAACCTGACGAATGATTGACATCACCCCATGTTGCTCGACTCGCTCTTAAATGCGAGGATGTGTTGCCTTCCGGATTACCTGACTCCGTAACATTAACTCCATACAAAGGATATTGATCTTCGAGAAGAATTAATCCAGTTCTATATGCCTGACTATGTGACTCCCCAGCTATAACAACCCACATTTTCTTTACTTCATCAATATAATTCTGGGGAATCTTATCAAACTTATCAACCACCGTGTGGTCAGCTATGATCTGACATAAAACTGCAGAAGATAAAGGGAGTAGCAACGATATGAGAAGTGCCTTCTTCATTATGTCCTACCAAAGAATTATTTTGACGAATTAAACAATATTTATGACAAACATATAAAATTAAACGATCAAAGTGATTTTTCGTTTCAATTTGACTACAACTTTTATAATAGCATCCTAAGTTTTAACTTTTGTTATTATAGTATTTGCCCTAACTAACGGATGATAAATGGCATTAATACACCAAGTTATCAAAATTAACCTCTAATCATCTGCTAAAGTGTCTGCTTGTCAAATTGGGAATAAATAATGTCAAAATCTTCTTGCGATAATTCTGGCATTTCTTTTTTAGCAGAAGGGCAATTCAATGCAAATAACTGTCATAATGAATTTTATAATAGTAAAAAATGTCGCAGGCAGTTTATAAGTGCCATTATAAGATGTATCAACCATAAAGAACAAACACAAATTGAAAAATATCCACTAAAAAATCACATTTCATTATCTCTTATGAAACTTGCCAGGGACTTTTACGTTTATTAACTAATATAAATTATATATCCTGAATGTCAGCAAATAGAACAACCTTACTGATAGCCTTGTTCATTCTAACTGGATGGAAGACCTTGGCCCAGCATACACCCCTTTCTCCAATATCGAGCAGGGTATTTACCCCTTTTATAATTAATCCTGCGATAACCGGAAGCAAGGACTTCATTGCAATCGACCTGTCAGCCTCCCTGCAGGGTGACGACCTTTCTCACTTGCTCAGCAGCAATTCACGCATCGCAAAAAAAGGACCAAGGTACTTTGGAGCACCCGTGGGAAAGAGTTTTACAAACATTGGAATAGGAGGTGCTATGTTTAATGACCAGCTTGGTCCATCCAGAAGTCTGGGAATAATTGCGGCAGGATCATATCATGTACCACTGAACGAAAAGAGAATATCCTTCATTTCGGGGGGCGTAGCATTCAAAGGAATTTATAACATAATGGATTCCATCCCAGACGCCGGAGCCCCTCGTAAATCAAGCATCCTTCCAAACATTGATGCGGGTATTTACCTATACGGCCAAAATCTCTATGCAGGTCTTTCTGTAACAAATATTTTGGGAAGTATGACAGACAGTGTGGATATGGCAATATATAAGATTCCCGTCTCAAGACAATATTTCTTCCTTGCAGGATATAAATTCGTTCTTAGCAAGTCACTGAACATCATACTTGAACCGTCCGTCATAATTAATCTGGATGATTCCCTGAATTTCGATAGCAAGGAATCATATAATCCAATGCTTAAGCTCTACATGGATGCCTTCTGCGTTGGAGGATATCTTCATAACTATGACAATCTTACCTTCTTTTTCCAATACAAGTTCCCCAAACTGTATGTTGGCACCCTGATTGATTTTCCTATGGATGTTCCTTTCTACAAGAGAGACCTTACTGTTGAAGTAGCGGCAGGCATAAATTTCGGGGGAGTTACAAAAACTTCAGGTAACAGATATCACTGGTAAAAATAAGACAATGAAAATTATATTTATTTGGTTAGCGCTTATGTTCAGCAATGGATGGAATAATGCTTCAATAAAATCAGAAGATTTATACATGACAACTCCAGTGCGGTCTGAAAGCCAGCCGGTTGACACAAACCTTCCGAAGAACTTACGCATAAGACCATTCCAACTTGAGATACTTCCTCCGTCATCAGGTGTCCAGTTCTATCGCGACGGGATAATATTTCTTTCATATTCAAAACTGGATGAAAAAGTTCCGGAACGCCATCTATCATTTGGATCAGTAAAGACGTATGCATCGTTATTAGGAGACACTCTTCCCGGTAATCTCATGCCATTCGATTTAACCAGTTCATCACTTTTCCCGAGTGAAGCAACAACATTTTCAGCTGATTACAATACCATGTATCTCAGCTTGATACCAGATAAAGCCAGAAGCGAAAAAATATTCAAGGCAGAAAACACATCCTCCGGATGGAGAATTGAGGATGAACCACTTGAAATATGCAGCGAAAATTCAATCTATTCCCATCCCTGCCTGTCTGAAAACGGTTCTTTTATGATTTTTTCATCTGACGATGCCGGTTCCACAGGCGGACTGGACCTCTGGATTACACGGAAAAATGGAGAAAAATGGACCAGGCCTGAGAATCTTGGGAAACAGGTAAACTCAGCGGGTAACGAGCTTTTTTCTTCATTGGACAATCACAATAACCTCTATTTTTCCTCAGACGGACATGCAGGGAAAGGAGGATATGATATTTATATCTCCAGATTCAATGGCACAGGCTGGGACAAGCCAATAAATCTCAATGGTGCTATTAATACAAAGGATGATGAACTGGCATTTACAATCAACAGGAAAGATAACAATACTGCATTCTACACAACAAGGACTCGTTCTGGCAAATACAGAACCCAGCTATATATTATAGACTTTAATAGGGGAAAATCAGCTAAGGATGGACAAAATTTAAGTGAGACCCTCCTTGCTCTGGCAGACCCGGGTGAAGAATCACCTTCCCATAACAAATTGGTTCCGGCTACCAAAAGTCAGGAAGCTAGCGGAGAACCAGCTTCGACATTAAAACCGGCATCCACTTCTGCCACGCCCGAAGCGAAGAAGGAAACGGAAATCCGGACTGAACCCACACCAGCAAAACCGACTCCGGATATTACAAAAAATGAAGTGGTTTACAGGGTCCAGATCCTGGCCAACACCAAACCTGCCGGTAGTCAGACAATAACTGTGGCCGGCAAGAACTACAAGTCATTCGAATACTTTTACAAAGGTGGATACAGGACCACAATCGGCGAATTCAGTACCCTCACGGAGGCAATGAAACTTCAGTCTGTTTGCCGTAAAAGTGGTTACGATCAGGCTTTTGTAGTTGCATTTAAAAACAACGTTCGTTCAACTGATCCTGAACTGTTTAAATAAGTCATTAACAGTTAGTAGCCTAATCATAGAGAGCAGGCAGATAAGTCTTTAATCACACTTCTTTACCAGTTCGTCAAAATAAGGTTTTACCAACCCTTAATAAACAATGGTCACAAATATCCATTTGTATACTGTATATCAGAGATTTAAACAAAACAAAAACCAGTACTAACCTGATAGTACAGTCTTCATCCATAAAATTTGTCCTCTTTTGATGAAACTTACCTTCATGATTACCAATCATACTCTTACAATGGTTAACGTCATTCTTTATCACTTTTTAGTATTAATGCATATGTCCTGAAAACCTTGGAGGTCTTGTATCGGCAATCGATTGAATGTACCTTTACCATGAATTTCTGAAGCCTATGAAACCATGATGAGAAGCTTTTATAAACAGAGGAACATTCCTGCTGTCTGACAGAATAAAATCGACTGAGAAGCCGTTTAAACGTAGACCGGTTTCAGAGGCTGACTAAAATGAAGAACTGCTGATGGATATATTCAGTGCATTATATCGTTTGCATATTATTCCGTTTCTCAAGAAATGGAAACTTCTCAGTTTAATACTGGGTGCACTCGATATTCTGGCCATCTTTCTGGCATTTGAGGCCGCTTATCTGATAGTTTACTCAGGTGACGGACAGGGCCTTTTCTTCCTTGACAAACGGTTTCTTCTGCTCTTTGTTGGTGTCACCCCG
Organism: uncultured Bacteroidales bacterium; assembly: GCA_964449015.1. Taxonomy (GTDB): domain Bacteria; phylum Bacteroidota; class Bacteroidia; order Bacteroidales; family UBA10428; genus UBA5072. Next base: position 7,905 of record CAYVBH010000090.1, on the reverse strand, counting down.
CTTTGGCTGCTCGCCATGTACCTGCTGAAAGCAACCGAAATCCCCAGAACCAAACAGTATATTGCCATCTTCTGGGAGTACTTCCTTTCAGCCGGAGCCATCTTCATGCTGCTGATTATCATTTATTTCATTTTTAAACTATATACGGTATCCCGGACATTTATTGTATTGATACCCTTCTTTGGATTTCTCTTTCTTTTTACCCTTCGGGTCATGGAGTACAAGGTGTTTAAGCAATACCGGTCGAAAGGTTTCAACTATCTGAACGTCGTACTTATTGCTGATTCATCATCCCTTCCTTTCATTGAGAATATGCTGGAACATAAGGAGTGGGGTTATAAAATAGTAGCCATTTTTACCAGCGCTGAGGCAATCAAAAAGAAATACGAGGAGAGAATAATTATCCTGCCGGAGGATTTCATTGAGGTCCTTAATGACCTCATGGAAGTTGATATGATCGACGAGGTGCTTTACATAAAAAGCAAGGTCCTTCCTTCAGAAATCCGGAAAATCGTCCGCCCCTGCGAAGAGTTGGGAGTCGTATTCAGTGTGATGTACAGGGATGAAAAACTTACACTTTCAAACGCTGTCAAGACTGAAATTGCCACCTATAAATTCCTTACCTTTATTAATGTACCTCATAATACATATGCCCTTGGAGTAAAAAAAATCATGGACATATTCGGTTCACTTCTGGGCATTATTGTTCTGTCTCCTCTTATGATTCTGATGGCAATCCTGATAAAGATAAATTCGTCGGGGCCAGTAATATACAAACAGCCGAGAGTTGGGCTACGCGGCAGGCAGTTTGAGCTGTTCAAATTCCGCACCATGGTGATTAACGCCGACGAACTCAGAAAAGAGCTCGAAGAACTGAACGAAGCTGACGGTCCTGCGTTTAAAATAGCAGATGATCCCAGAGTGACAAAGATTGGCAAATTCTTGCGCAAAACAGGCTTGGATGAGCTGCCTCAGCTTTTCAATGTTCTTAAAGGCGAAATGTCACTTATAGGACCTCGTCCTCCATTACCCGAGGAGACCACTCAGTATGAACGCTGGCAGCTCCGGCGCCTTTCGGTCAAGCCCGGATTGTCTTGTTTCTGGCAGGTTAAACCTGACAGAAATAGTATTAAATTCGAAAAATGGATGGAACTTGACCTGGCATATATCGATAATTGGTCGCTGCGACTTGATTTTGTAATTTTGCTTAAGACCGTCAAAACAATATTCCACAAAACCGGGCTATAAATAACCAGAAAAAATGGCAATACAAAAAAGTAAATTCTCCGGATCGCTTCTTCTTATAATAGTCATGACTGTTATAGCGGTCTCGTGTGTTCCAACTTCACAGGTTAGTTATTTCAATGATATGGAGGAGCTTGATCAGCCTACTGTCAACCCAAGAACGCAGAAATTAATCAAGCCTTTTGACAAATTATATGTCAGGGTTTTGAGCATTGATCTCCAGACAAGCCAGATTTTTAACGCATCTGATGAACTCAGGATGGGATCTTATGGAAACATGGCAGGTCTGATCGGTTACCTTGTTGACGAAGAAGGAAATATAAATTTCCCCTTTGTTGGAAAGATCAATGTGCTGAACCTTACAACAGCAGATGCTGCTGACAGAATACAGAAAGCACTCAGCGACTATGTACCCCAGACATCAATAATTGTAAAATATGTTGATAACCAGGTGACAGTCATGGGCGAGGTCCAGAGTCAGGGTGTTTATTCTTTCTCCCAGGACAAGCTTAATATCTATGAGGCTCTTGGCCTCGGAGGGGGCATTACCCGTTACGGCGATCGCAAAAAGGTAATATTGGTCAGGAATGAGGATGGTAAGGTAATGCATTATAGGTTAAATCTTTCAGACTCGAAGATTTCAAACAAGAGTTACTATTATGTTATGCCCAATGATGTAATAATAGTTGAACCACTCAAAGCAATTTCAACCAGCTACTCCAACATTACCTATACAACTATTCTTTCGACAATTACAACTGCCATTGCGGTACTCCTTTTTGCCGGCCTTGGTTTTTAACAAAAACATACTGATGACAAATATTAACAATGAATCGCAAAGCGAAGCCTTCAACATAAAGGAATTCATTACTGAGGCTTTAACATACAAATACTTTTACATTGCCAGCTTTTTCATTTGCCTCCTTATTGCATTTCTGGTCAACAAGTTTTCTCCTACCGTATATGAGGTCAATTCAATTATTGGTCCCGTGGATGACAAACGATCCTCAATTCTGGGATCCAATGATCTTTTCGGAGGTCTGGGAGCGTTGGCTGAATCGAGAAACCTGGAAAATGACATCAACAGCCTGAACTCTTTCAGCCTGGTTGCCACAACGATAAAGAACCTTAATCTTGAGATCGGATATTTTGGTGGTAAAAGCAGCCTTTTCCGTAAGCCATCGCAGATTTACCTTGGGAATCCCTACACAGTAAGTATCGACAAGTCGCATATCCAGCCAATAAATGCAAAGTTCCACATAAATATCCTGGATGACCAAACATACAGACTTACCGCCTCAGAGGATGAGATAGCCTATTATAACTATATTGACAATGCAGTTGTAAGTGATAAGAATATTCTGAGGATTGATACAATCTGCCGCTTCAGCGAAACCATATCTGCATACAACTACAAGTTTTCAGTTACGCTTAATCGCGAATTGTACAATCCGCAACGCACAAAGGAGATGGAATTTTACTTTGAATTTTACCATCTCGATCAGCTAACTAAGTCATATCTGCGAAGGCTTAAGGTTGAACCTGTCAGTATCAGGTCATCACTTATCAGTCTTTTCTTTAACGGTCAGAACAAACGACTGACCATCGATTTCCTCAATAATTTCATCCAGGCATATCTCGATGACAATCTCGCCAAGAAAAACAAAATCGCACTCAATACTATAAACTTCATCGATTCACAGATTTCAGAAATATCAGATTCGCTCTCCATTTCTGAAACAAAATTACGCGATTACAGATCGACGAATCAGGTTACTGACCTCAGCTATCAGGGGCAGCAGGCACTCGAGGCAATGCGTGAGATAGAAAATGAACGTTCAACCCTGCAGGTTCAGGAAAGATATTATAATTATATCCTGGACTATATGGAGAAGAACCAGGATATGGCAGGACTTGCACCTCCATCAGCTGCTAATGTAGTTGATCCTATTATGAACTCCCTGGTCCTGGAGCTTCTTGCCCTGAATGCCGAGAGATCAACCATTCTCAGCAATAATGCAGAGAAGAACCTGTTCCTCGGGCAGATTGAAAACAAGATCAAGCTCCAGAAACAGGCAATTATTGAGAACGTCAAAAATAACCTTAACACACTAAACCTTACTCAGAACGAGCTTGATTACAGGGAAAGCAAACTCTCGGGAGAAATTTCCAGGCTTCCTCGTACAGAGCTTAACATGGTCAGCATGCAGAGGCAGTTTAACCTTACTGACCAGATCTATACATTCCTTCTTGAAAAGAAAGCGGAGTCAGCAATTGCTATGGCTTCAAATTATCCTGACTATGAGATCCTTGAACCAGCCAGAGACGTTACTGCCTCTGTAGTAGCCCCAAGGAGCAGCCTTAACTGGATTATAGCCCTGTTTATGGCATTCATGATTCCTACCCTATACATAATATTGAGAAACTTCTTTAATGAAAAGATAACCTCCGTGAGGGATGTAGAGCGGATAATCGGCCAACCGGTTATGAACCTTATCTACACCAACTATTACAAATCAGAGTCGGTGGTGAAGGACTACCCGGGTTCATCCATAGCAGAGTCTTTCAGAAATTTGCGAAGTAGTCTCTTCTTAAGATTCAGGTCAGAACCGCACAAAGTCCTTATGATTACTTCTTCACAACCTCAGGACGGAAAGAGTTTCGTTTCCAGCAATCTGGCTGCTTCGATAGCTTCAGTTGGACACAGGACTGTGCTGATTGACTGTGACCTGCGCCGGCCCACCCTCCATGAGAAACTCAAAATTGTCAACTCAGTGGGATTGTCCAACTATATGGTCAAGAATGTCACCAGTAAGGAGATAATGAGGAAAACTGATATTGATAATCTCTGGTTTATTCCGGCAGGTCCGATTCTTCCAAACTCTTCTGAATTGATTGAAGCAGGGGTACTGGATGAACTAATCGAAGAACTCAAGAGTCAATTTGATTATGTGATTATTGACTCTACACCAGCAGGACTCGTCGCCGATGCTACTCTGATGATTAAGTATGCCTCATTCATACTATTGGTGTGCAGAAACGAATATACCCGCAAAGATGTATTCACCGATGTCCTTAATCTCTTCCACACTAACAGCATTAACAACTTTGACATCGTCTTTAATGATCTCAACCTTAAGAAGAGCAGATACGGACGTTACGACAATTACTATAAACAATAGATCAAATTTTATCCGCTTAGCAACTCTAATTTACCATTATACCATGATAATAGATTTAACAGCAACTCAGGAGAAAATCAAGAATTATATCGTGCAAACCTCCCATGCCGATGCCAATAAGATCAAAAACGAATCCCTGATTTTCAAAGA
>CAYVBH010000090.1:0-3318 GCA_964449015.1 uncultured Bacteroidales bacterium | reverse complement strand
GACTCCATGGGATTTATCATGCTTATTACCTTCCTTGAGGAAGAATTCGGCATAAAAACCGTTGACTCTGACCTTATTGAGGAAAACTTCGAGTCAATCAATGCTATTACAGAATTCATTCAAAGGAAAACTGCTGCATAAACTATGTGCGGAGTTGCAGGGATAATAGATTACAGGGGAAAATCCGACAGCATTCCTGCAGTCGAAACCATGTTGCGTTCATTCAGCTACCGTGGTCCTGATGAGAGCGGAATCTATCACTCCCACATTGCAACAATAGGCAGCGTCAGGTTGAGCATAATTGACCTTGCAACCGGCCAGCAACCTCTTTCTGACAATTCCGGAAGATATTGGATCGTTTTCAACGGGGAGATTTTCAATTATATCGAACTTCGGGAAGACCTGATGAAAAAGGGCGTAATGCTAAAAACCCAGTCTGACACCGAGGTTCTGGTTAACCTCTTCGCATTGTACGGTGAAATGTGTCTGAGTCTGCTGAACGGGCAGTTCGCCGTAGCCATCTGGGATAAAAAGGATGAGAAACTCTTCGTGGCCAGAGACCGGGTAGGAATCAGGCCGCTCTTTTACACATTGTCAGGCGGAGTGCTATATTTTGCCTCAGAGATTAAAGCCCTTTTTGAGAATAAGAATGTAATTCGTGAACTCAGTCCTGAAAACCTGTCTCAGATCTATACTTTCTGGACAGCAATTACACCTGCCACAGCATTCAAGGGTATCAGTGAGCTCTCTCCGGGACATTATATGACCTTCAGCAGGGAAGGCCTTGCTGTCCGTAAATTCTGGGAACTGAATTTCAATAAAAGGAATTCTGTAACAACTTTGACAGATGCCCTGGAAAAATTCAACGAGCTTTTTACCAGCGCTGTGCGGATCAGGTTAAGGGCTGATGTGGAAGTTGCAGCTTACCTCAGCGGGGGGATAGATTCTTCTACAACTGTTGCCTATATCAAAGATATTGAGCCTGGAGTCTTAAACACCTTTTCTATCGGATTCGAGGATAAGGAATTCGATGAAAGCAAATACCAGGAAGAAGCAGTCAGGTATCTTGATACCAATCACAGGGCAATTAGCTGCACATCGAAGGAGATAGCAGAAGCATTCCCAAGCGTTGTTTGGCATGCCGAGACCCCGCTTACCCGCACAGCCCCAACCCCAATGCTGATCCTTTCAAAGCTGGTCAGGAATAATAACATAAAGGTTGTTATCACTGGAGAGGGATCTGATGAGATACTTGCGGGTTATGACATATTCAGGGAGGCAATCATAAGAAGATTCTGGGCTTCGCAGCCTTCATCATCCATCAGGCCAACTCTGCTAAAGAGGATTTATCCGGATATTCCCCACCTGCGAAATGCCAGCCTCAACATCCTTAAGATGTTCTTTGCCTACAGGCTTGAGGACACAGAAAATCCGCTCTACTCTCACCTCCTGAGATGGAATAACTCAAATCATATTAGGAAACACTTATCGGACCAAATCAGGGAGACGATCAACGGGAATGATCCTTTAGCAGATCTCGCCGGCAGGTTACCAGAATCCTTCATGGATTGGTCTCCCCTTGCCAGGTCACAATGGCTGGAGACAACTGTTTTCATGTCGGGATATCTGCTTTCATCCCAGGGAGACCGTATGGCAATGGCAAATTCAGTTGAGGGGCGTTATCCGTTCCTTGATTACAGAATTATCGAGTATTGTTCGTCACTTCCCGACAAACTTAAGTTGAACGGATTGAATGAAAAATACTTGCTAAAGAAGCTGATGACAGGGAGGATACCTGAAAGTATTGTAAAACGCCCCAAGCAACCATACCGGGCTCCTATCAGTAGTGTTTTCAGGGGCAATAATAAACCAGACTATGTGGATGAGATGCTGTCAGAAAAGATGACCCGGCTTGCAGGCATATTCAGCTACGAGTCACTTGAGGCATTACTGGCAAAGATAGAGAGGACAGGCACAGCATCAGAGATGGATAACATGGTTCTAACCTCTGTTATATCAACACACCTGGTTTACAGACAGTTTATTGAGAATAAAAATCCGGAATTCCGGAACGGATCTTTGAAAAACCTTAGAATAATAGAAGAATACAGATAGATAATTACATTGTCCGCCAGAGGGTCAATTAACTCCTGAACTGTTAAGTCAGGAGAAGAACAATGTAACTGAAAACTAACATATACATTATGCCAGCAAGAAAACCATTCTCGAAAGACATTATACTTCTTGAAAATGTCGAAAAGGTAGTTGACAATATCACTGACCAGCTACGTGCAGACGTCCTGCAAAGGTTCAAAAGACAAGGAGCAGTGGTTGGTATCAGCGGTGGAATAGACTCATCCGTTTGCCTGGCACTTGCGGTTAAAGCCTTTGGTCCTGAAAAAGTGCTTGGTATTATGTTACCAGAGAGGGACTCCAGCCCTGACAGCGAGATGCTTGCCCGGGAACTTGCAGCCCGCTTCGGTGTGAAAGCAATAAAAGAAGAGATCACCGGAGCTCTATCCGGTTTCGGTTGCTACGAGAGGCGTGATGAGGCTGTGAAGCGTGTTTTTCCGGAATATGATCCGAAAACATGGAAAATGAAGATAGGGATCCGTCAGAGCGGATTGTTCAACAATATTCCTCCTATCTTTTATCTTACTGTGATTGATCCTGAAGGAAATGCAAGGGACAAGATTCTTCCGGCCAATGAGTACCTCCAGATAGTTGCGGCTTCCAACTTCAAGCAGAGGACAAGGATGTCAATGCTCTATTACCATGCTGAAGCACTTCATTATTGTGTTATTGGTACTCCGAACAAGCATGAGCAGGAACAGGGATTCTTCGTCAAATACGGTGATGGTGCAGGTGATGTAATGCCGATAGGCAATCTTTACAAGACACAGGTGTACCAGCTTGCTGAATTCCTCGGAGTACCGAAAGGAATCATTGGGCGCACTCCAACCACCGATACCTATTCTGCGGAGCAGACCCAGGAGGAGTTCTTCTACCAGTTACCCTTCCATCTGATGGACAGGTACTGGTACGGCTTTGAGAACAGTTATCCGGCTGCAGAGGTGGCTGCTGTTATGGGTGAAACCACGGAACGGGTTGAAGCCCTGTTCCGTAACTTCGAGCGGAAACGCAAAACTACGGAATACCTGCGAATGCCACCGATAAGGGATTATTTTCACGGATAAAACTATGGTCATGAATGCAATTGATTATTTCTTCGAGAATACTAACCACCTTGATAAACCTTTCCTGGTCGGTAAGGAGGAAATAAATCACAAGGATCTGTATTCTTCATCTCTTCACCTT
>CAYVBH010000089.1:0-12801 GCA_964449015.1 uncultured Bacteroidales bacterium | reverse complement strand
AATATCCGATACTGTTATCCACATCAACCAACTTGTCATCAGCAGCGTGTGTGATGTAGGCAGGCGGAGTTTTCTCATTCACCTGCAGTTCATTAGAGAACAGATCAATATCTGCTTTTGATGGATTCTTTCCCAATAACTGTGTTCTCGAATCCGCATGTGTTAAATTGTCCTGCATGCTGATTACAGGATATACAAGGATCTGAAAATCGGGACGCAGGCTGGTATTATTATTGTTATCAATCAGTGCCTTTTCAAAATGAGTGGCAGCCGTTGAAGCCAGGTGTCCACCGGCCGAGAAACCCATAACACCCACTTTCTTAACATCAATACCCCATTGAGACGAATTTTCACGAACAATCTTAATGGCCTGCTGCACGTCCTGCAATGGACCAATTTTTTTATCAATCATTGTGGAATCATCTGGCAAACGATATTTAAGTACAAATGCTGCTATTCCATTTTTCGCCAATTCTTTAGCATTTGAGATTCCTTCTCCCTGATAAACCACAACGCTATACCCACCACCGGGAATAATAATTACAGCTGTTCCGGTGAATTTCTCTTTATCAGGAATATATAATTCAAGTGTAGGGCTGGTGACTCCTCTGAACATCCCAGATGTGAAGGTTTCTTTTATGCCTGATATCTTTGAGTTAGGGACGGCGCCTGAATAGAGGTTTACTACTTGCTGAGCCCTTATATTTATGGTTAATATAAGGGTAAATGTCATACATGTTAAAAGTGTTTTCATATTATATAGAGTATTATTTGAACAACATACTTGCAAACTGATTCAATGATCTTCTCCATGTAAGCCATTCATGGCCTGTTCCGGGAGACTCATAATAAATATGCTTAATTCCTGCTTTTTCCAGTTCTTTATGGAAATTGTTTACAGTCTGATACATTCTTTCTGGTTCAGCCGTACCGGTACTTATATACATCAGTTTTACCTTTTTATTGAAAGCCTCAACATCGGCCCAAACACCATTGTACAATTTCGAGAATTCAGTGTCGGGAAGCATCAGTCCTCCACCACTAAATCCACCAATGTAAGCAAACTTATCGAGGTTCAATAGTGTCACTTGGAAACTATGAAAACCGCCCATAGAAAGACCGGTCATTGCTCTGTGATCGCGATCGGGAATGGTGCGGAATTCTTTATCAACAGCCGGAATTATTTCCTTAACAAAAACCTCGACAAGAGTATTATTTTGAAGCATTCCCATCATTCCCTGTTCCCTTTTAACCGGAGCATCGGGGTTCACTGCACTGCCTCTGTCCATGACAACCAGCATGGGTTTTGCTTTACCTTCGGCTATCAAATTATCCATGATGAAGTTGACCTTGCCCTGATTGGGCCAGCCCGTTTCATCTTCACCACCTCCATGTTGCAAATAGAGAACCGGATATCTTTCAGATGTTTTCGTATCATACCCTGCCGGAGTATAGACAAATGATCTTCTCCACGATTTTGTAATGTTTGAATAATAATAGAATTCTCTGATCTGACCATGCGGAACATTTTTGGGCAGATAGTAGTCGACTCCTTTCTCGGGTATTTCAATACCACTGGCCATACGGCCCATTCCAAAGAATGTTTTACTTGCCGGATCGCAAACAGCAACACCATCAATAATGATGGAATAATAATGAAAGCCTTCAACGACGGGTTCAGTTGTTATTTCCCAAACTCCTTCGTTGTTTTTCATCATGTCGTATTTCTTAACCAAATCCACCTGCACTTTTTGTGCTTCCGGTGCCTTAATTCGGAAAACAACCCTGTTTTGAGCGTCTATTCGAGGAAACTCAGCTCCCTGAACATTTGTTGAAGCAGGTTTAGAATCTTTGTAAAGATCACTGTTTTGTGCGGTGCTTACTTCACAAAACAAAGAAAACACTAACATTAAAATACTCAACTGTTTCATAATTTCACACATTTCATTAGGTTTTTAAATATATGAAAAAAAAGTGAAAACAACTTTTATTGCTGGTTTTTCACATGTAACTGGCCATGCGATATGGGATGGAGCAAACAGGACATGATGAAAAGATAAGCACCGCTTGATCAACTCTTTTGTCAATACGGTACCTGAGAATCATTTCAACAGGAGATTTTATCTGTCAAGTCAGCACGGAGCTTTTCAAACATAATCCTTTCTATTTCTCTGATAAAGCAGCGCCACGATGATGCAGGCACCCGCAAAGAGAAACAACCAAAAGGCATAGTGTATCACATCCGCCAGACCGGCATTGCGGACCAGAACATCATAGAAACCGTTCAGTCCCCAGTTTAATGGTGAGAAGCTGCTGATTAGTCTGAAAACAGGCGGCATAATGAATACAGGTACCCAGATGCCTCCTATTGCGGCCAGTATGACTACTGATATGGAAGCAAATATGGCGGCCTGCTGGTGTGTTTTGGCCATGGTGCCTATGGCTATTCCATAACCCACCGCAGCAAGCGCGGCTGCAAGTGCCACAGTAGATAGAGTCAGGAAATGTCGGTTGATTTCAAGAGCAGGTAAACCAACATGCGGAAAAAGGAACACTCCCATGCCCATGATGAGAAGATACTGAATGAAGCATACAACCAGGTAAACCAGAATTTTGCTGTTCAGAATGGTAGAATACGAACAGGGCATCGTAAGGAGTCTGGAAAGACTTCCGTCTTCCCGTTCTTTAATCATGGCACTGGCAAAGGGTATTACAATAAAAAACATGGCAAATAGTGTCCAGGCTGGAACGTTGTGCTGCACAGAATTCGGAACAACTGTCCGGTCGCCCCGGGCAACATATTGTTCTTTATAAAACACGGTTTCCTGCTTGATACCGTTTAGGTTGGGCAGGGGCATCATCATCCTGCCGTTGATTTCACGGGTAAGTTCATTCAGAACGATTCTCGATTCAACCCGGTCGGCAAATTCCCTGATGGAGCCCTGGAGTGTTGACCGCATGGAGTTCTTTGTGGCCGGATCCATGTACAACATGATAAACACAGAGTCTGCATTCGCCAATTTGTGCAGTGTATCACCTGAAAACATTCCTGTTACACTGGCTTTCACCCGGTCGCGAATGCGTTGTGTGGCATGGGCCGGAATGACGATCCCGATCTGGTATTTTCCTTCGGCAACTGCTTCCTTCACATCTGCTTCAGAAGGCTTTGCTCCGTCAATTTCTTTGTATATCCTGAAGAAATTCGAATGAACTATTTCATTTTCAATGGCGGTTCCCAGTGAATCAGTATCATCATTGAGCAAAATGAGCTTAATACCGCTTTCGTTTATGGCCTTGAATGTGTTATCCTGCAGGCTTGTCATGATCATTACCAATGCCATGGGCATGATAAAGAGCATGGCAAGTCCACCTTTGTCCCTGATCAACACCAGGAAATCCTTATATACCAGGTTCCAGAATGTTCTCATGCTCTAATCTCTTAATTCTTTACCCGTAAGCTGAAGGAAAATATCCTCGAGTTTCGCGTTCATGTTGTGTTCCTTCTGTATTTCATTTAGTGTTCCGTGTGTAATGATCCGCCCTTCATCAATGATGGCAAGATGGGAACACAGGTTTTCAGCTTCCTCAAGATAATGAGAGGTATATACAATGGTGGTTCCTTTGCGGTTGATTTCCATTAGATTTTCCAGGATCACATTTTTCGACTGCACATCCACGCCCACGGTAGGTTCATCCAGGAATAGAATCCTGGGATTATGGAGCAGGCCTGCAATCAGGTTTAATCTTCTTTTCATTCCGCCTGAATAATAACAGGTTTGCTGTCGCTGACTCTTCTCCAGTCCGAAAACATCAAGCCATTGATCAATTCTTCTTTTCAATTCAGACCGTTCCACACCGCTTATGCCTCCGAATACTAACAGATTCTCACGTGCCGTAAGGGTCGGATAAAGGGCTATTTCCTGTGGAACCACACCAATCACCCTTTTAATTTTGCCAAGATCTCTTTTCAATGAATGCCCGTCAATGATTGCATCACCAGCAGTAGGGGCAAGAAGCCCGCAAAGAATGCGGATGGTTGTGGTTTTCCCGGCTCCGTTAGGGCCCAGTAAACCAAAGATGGTGCCTTCAAACACATCCAAACTCAGGTGATCAACGGCAGGCTCCGATCTGCCCTTGTAGTACCTGGTAAGATTCTGAATCTCTATCACCTTCTTTCCGTTCATGAAAGGGATATTTTTCTGAGCCGGCGGAAAATTTCTTCTTCCCGGTCAGCAATTGTCATCAATCTGTCGGCCAACTCGTCATAAGAGGTTTGCCCTTTGTCTCTGCTCTTGAAACAGCGGGCAGCCATAACTGCGAATTCCCGCCACAAATCACCAACGGCAGTCATTTCGCGGCTTACCTCGTTGAGCCATGCCTGTTGCAGAATTTCCGCACTTTCCTGTAGGAAAGCTGCATAGATAAATCTAAAGCCTGCGCCACCTGTACCAATCTCTTCGAGCATGCGAATCACCTGCCCGAGATTCAGAACGGCCTTCTTCTCTCCTAATTTTTCGGGCCATTTACGCATTCTTTTGGCCAGGTATCTGATCCCGTCAACCCCAAACATAGGAATGGGTATGGTCAGCATGTCCTTGGCTGTTTTCTGGATTCCCTGAACAATAGCAGATTTCAGATTATTTTTTTCAGGTACGCGGGTGATGCAATACATCCTGCCTTTGGGCGGGTAGGTGCCCATGGCAAAACGCACCCTGGCGAGTTCCTCATAAGTCAGCGTCTCAACATGTTCCATTACTGGATCGCTAACCAGATATTTGCTGTCCTCCTTGCCAAAAACAGTGATGTTATGTGCGTTGAAATGAAACCGGTATTCCTTTGGAAAATAGGGCAGTTGGTAAACACCTACAAGCATGCCAACCGGTATGCCCTGCTCTAGCATCTTGTCGAGTTCCCTCATGGCAGGGCCGGGTTTACCAAATTTATACCTTTTGACATCAAGTCCAAGCCTTTGGGTAACGCGTTTGAATATCACCCCGGGCCATACCCTGAATGAGGTTACCGCCATTCCGTTCAGTTTAATGAAAGGCATATGCGAAAAAAAGAATCCCGAGCCAATGCCAAACACCATAGGCTCGCTTAACTCAATACCATAATATCTGAGGAGGTTGGAGGTTACACCATTTTCACAATGCGCTGCCTGTTTGTGTTGAAAATCAATTTTCATGCTTTAAAACCATCGTTCTTACTCTTTCGGTATCCTCCAGTTCCAACCGGGTCATGCCGAATACTTCCGCATACCTGGCCATATTTCTCGGATTGATCTTCCGGAAGTTTTTCATCTTCAAATGCCTTTTCACTTTCCACTTTGCGATTCCTGTGTAACCCGACAATATGGAAGGATCCATCACGTTTAGTTCCATATAAAAGGCCAGTGGGCTAAGTACATCTGAAAGCACCTGTTTACGTATTTCTTCAGCCCGGTCAAACACCACATCCCAGGCCATGGTCATGGCTTCATTTTTGGGCTGCCATCCGCGGCTTTGCCTGCTTACATACTTACCCTGCTCATCAACCGCGTAATTCAAATCACTGATCCTGCCATCGATCATATATCCCTTATCCTGCGGAACCTCCTCTATCTTCATCTCTTAATTATTATATGCACATTATCTTGGCTCTTGGTTCTTGGCTCTACTCTCAGCACACCGTAAGCAACGCATATGCATAGGTAAACCGGGCACTCTCAGGAACCTGAATGAGTATCCTCTGCCCTTTCTTCAACTGGCGGGTACGAATCAATTCTTCCAGCATCAGAATAAATGACACGGTAGCCACGTTGCCCACTGTAGAAAGGTTGGTAAACCACTTTTCTCTGGGTATATCCAGTCCGATCTTATCTAGCTCCTGAAATGATGGTTCCCTGAAGAATTCAGAAGAAATGTGGGGAAGAAAATAATCAATTGAATGGACATCAAAATTACGGGCTTCAATAATTTCCTTAAGAAAGCGTCCGCCCAGTTTTACAATCAGTTCACCAAGCATCCGGGTATCCTGCTTCAGCGAAAATATGGATTTATTAAGCCAGTCCTCCGGTTCAAACCTGCAATAACCCTGTAATTTCCCATCTGGTCCCTTTTCAGCTCCTGCGTACATACAAGTTTCCAATTCATTGGCATAGGAACGGATGTCAATCCATTCAATCCGCAAAGAAAGATCACCTGCTGGTTTGTTCCCGAGCAACAATGCTCCTGCTCCGTCTGAAAGCATCCAGCGAAGAAATTCCTTTTCAAATGCAAGCAGCGGATTTTCTTTCAGCCTCCTTTCTACTTCATTCTCTTTTTCAAAATATTTCGCCAGCATCCAGTGAGAAAACATTTCAGATGCCGAACAAACGGCATTTGAGGTATTGCCAGCAAGTACTGAAAGGTAGCAAAATTTGAGTGCCTGCATACTGGCGCAACAGGATCCCGCAAATGATGCTATTTCAATGGAAGGAATATGAAGTAATCCGTGTACCATGGAGGCATGAGACGGCATTACCTGATCCGGGGAGGCAGTGCTGCAAGCCAGCAATTGAATATCTTTAGGTTTAAAGTCATTGTCGAATAACTGGTTAATGGCAGCCACAGCCAATTCGGCACAATTATGAGTTGGCTTTCCGCCTTTTTCCATTGCATAATACCTGTTGACTATGCCGTTATTCCGGAGTACAATTCTTCTAGCCCGTGAAGGTCGGTGGTCAATCATTCCCAGATAATCTTCCATTTCATCATTACCGACAGGCCTGTTGGGTAAGAACTTAGAAATTTTATTGATGTAGACTTCGCTTGACATAGAAAACAGATTAAAGATCAAAAACTAAAGATGAAAGATTATAAATCAATGAATACTGACGATTCTCATATTTTTCATTTCGAATTGCAAAACTAAAAAAAAACATTTCATTCAAATCAGACCGACTGGTATAAAGATATTTGTTTTTTAATTGTTTTGCTTCTGAAAGGCCTGATTATCTCGTAAAGTATCGATGCAAACGGAGAAACCAGGTAAAGAACTGCCAGCAGGTAATATTTAAACATGCGCACCCGCACAATTCTTGCCTTTGATCCATAGGATCCTTTTTTCAGGATGAATCCGGCCCAAAGCCTGAAGAGCACAATGCCCCTTTTTTCAATCATAACCACTTCAGGCTGAACATCAACAGCTCCCTGTGCAACGAGTTCATTCTGCAGCATATCGTACTTCCCTTGTTTCAATGCCTTGAGAATGATTGACCCAAAGGTGATGGCCGCCTTTATATCTTCATCTGAGATGCCTGCAGGAGGTATGATTTTCAAGTACCTGTCTTTTTTACCCTGGAACATCCAACGAATGACAGAAATCACACCCAGCAGATTCGGAGCCTTGTCACGCAGTATGATATTGCCCACAAGCCGGGCATTGGCAGAGACAATATACTTTTTAATGACATCCTGGGCCAAAACCCACATATTACGACTACCGATCACAGTGATCACGGGTTTGCCGTTCATGAGCTTTCTGATGGTTTCATGTTGAAATAAGGCATGCGCAGGAATCGAAGGAGACAGATACCAGGGTTGCCATGCGGCAATAATCAGGTCGAATTGTTCATTGCCCTTCAGTGTTAACGGCTCCAGTTCGCAGGGAATACCTTTGACTGATTCGGGCATGGTCTGAAAAAACTGATCTGAGGTCCAGGGAAAGGGAAACGGTGTTTTTGGCTTGAGTATCTCATAAACAACTTCCACATCCCCCTCAGCTTTCAACGGGGCACAGATTGAGTTCACAATCTCCCCCAGCTGACCTGTCTGTGAATAATAAACAACAAGTACTTTTTTATCCATAGATAGTATAATATCGGTCATAAATGTAAAAATAATTTATGAAATACACCCCGACGGGGTACTATTAAGGAGTGGCGACAAAAAAGGCCTTTCAGCTTGCCACTGAAAGGCCCGGAGGTTTGGTTTTATTAAGGGGAAATGTTGCTGAAGAGATTAGGTAAATAGCAAGTGGAACACTTCCATCATGGCTTAAACGTAGATAAAATAACAGGACGAAATGTGAACTGTTCATTTCATTATAGCAAATGACCATTTTTCTGTAGGAATGGATATAGATTCAGAGGGAGTGTAGGCTGATTCACACCAACCGTTCCAGGTATCTGATTCTTAGAATGGGGATTTTAAATTCGAAGGTCACATCGTTTTTTCTGAGAGTGCACAATCGTTTGGCTCGATGCACTTTTTCGAGATAAGCCAGGTTAATGATCACCGACCGGCTGATCCGGGCAAACTGTCCAGGTGGTAAGGTTTCTTCAACAGCCCCGATGTTCAGGGTCACCACTTCATGTTTGTCCTTACTCAGGTGTATTTCAGAGTAATTCCAATCAGCCTGGATGTAAACGATGTCCTCCGGATTGACCAGCATAAAGCCTCCTGTTGTGTTGAACCGTAACTTTTTAAGTTTAACCTGGTTAATCAGCTTACTGAAATTTTCAGCCTGTTCCTTTTGTTTGTATGTTGCCAGCAACCTTTCTACAGCCGTAATCAGTTCAGTTTCGTTAACCGGCTTCAACAGATAGTCAAACGCAGAAGACCGGATTGCCTGAATGGCAAATTCATCATAAGCAGTTACAAATATCACAAAAGGCTTTACCTGAGCCTGGTATAGGGTCTGAAGCACTTCGAATCCATTCATTATCGGCATCTGGATGTCCAGAAACAACAGATCAGGTTTCAGTTGCAGTATCTTACCTACAGCCAGCCGGGGATCACTTATTCTGGCAAGTATTTTCAGCTTTGGATTTTTGCTCAGCATCTTCTCCAGTTGTTTTGCAGCATGCATCTCATCGTCTACTATGATGCAGGTCAACATTTCCGGTTCAGCTTCTTTTTCCCTCATATACAGTTGTTAGTTTAATGGTAACCCTTGTCCCCTCAGGCTTTCCTGATATATTGTAAAGGTCTTCAATTGAAGATGATATTTTACCATGATGGTATTTGTTATACAACTCAGAATACTGTTGCATTACAGAAAGACCTTTACCGGTTGATCCGGCCTTATGCACCTCTGAATATTCACGTCCCACACCGTTATCCGTGATCTGAATGATTACATCCTCCTTTTCCCTCGAAATTTGTATGGTCAGTTTCCCGGGCCCAACAAGCGGTAAAATGCCATGCTTCAGCGCATTTTCAACGTGTATCTGCAGGATCATTTTGGGTACCTGAATTTCCTGTTCGACATCCGGGTCAATCAAAAGATGGTAGCTGAACCTGTCCCTGAATCTGAATTTTTCAAGTGCCAGGTAACTTTCGGTGAAGATAATCTCCTCTTTCAAACTTCTTTCCACCTTATCCGATGATAGCAGCAGGGATCGCTGAAGTTGCGAAAAATGAAGAAGTTGTTGCCGGGCCTCCTCCTTTTCCTCATCCGATATGCTGTCGATAATGGAATTAACGGCATTCATGATAAAATGGGGATCAAGCTGATTGCGTACAATTTGAAGCTGAAGGTCGGCAATCTTTTTTTCTGTTTCGAATTTCCGTTGGATCTGAACCTGCTGAATTTTTCGAACCAATAAAGCAAACAAAAGAATACTTAAGTATACAGCTGCGTACAGGAGAAACCGGAATTTATGTGTCGGGTTTCTTTCATAGAGGAAAACATTATATCCTGAACCCATTTGAACATACAATTCGGGTTTATTGTGTTTTTGTTGGTTTATAGAATATACTATGCCTTTTTCGCCGTTGCCTTTAAAATACGTAGAAACGGGATGTTCCATTTCCTTACGGTAAATGATGATTTTCCGGCTAACGGCTTCCGTTAAGAGCACTTCATCAAAGCCATCATGGTCCGCATCCAGGAAACGCGAATAGAAATTACTATTCACGGTCCATGATTTCAAGAATCGGAATGTGTTGTCAAATCCATCAAATCCCCTGGTATACTTATTTACCATGATCAGGCATTTACCTTTCTTATCTTCCATAACCGTGATTCCAATAGCTTCCGGATCAACAGAAATTTGTTTCCGAACCTTGCCGTCACTTGTAAAAGCCATAAGCCGGGTTGAATCTCCGTGCCTGCGGGGCGGACAATATAACGCGCCCAGTGTTTTCCTGCCCGAATCATCCCTGAAAACAAAGGGATTGATGCTTGAGAACAACCCCGGAAATACAATGGGCTCGAATTCAAATTGTAGTTTGCGATTCAACACCATCAGGTAACTATTCCAATCGGGATAAGGCACTGAGGAATCATGAACATTACCTGAAGCATACCCTCTGACAATAATTTCATTCCGGGCATCATTATTGATATCCTCCTGAATTATTCCATTAATGAAAAAGCCACTTTGAGGAGAAGACCAGATGGTATCACGAACCATATCGTAAGTGTAAACCTGACGAGGGTACAATGAGTAACCTGTTCCTATACCAAATAGGAGTTCCCCGTATCCGTCAGAAGTAAGGTCGTCCATTTGAGCCTCTATAAGATAGGGATCGTATTTGTTATTTCGCGAACCAATACGGGTAACAAACCTGGCTTTCACGGAAGTTTCAGGTTTTCTATAGTCAGCTATACAATGCAGAAGAATTGAATCATTGGTGAGTGTGAAAATGTAGATTTCTTTCAGGCTATCCCCATCCCGGTCTCCGGTGATCAACATTCCGTTATGCTGGACAAAATTAAAGCGGCCCTGGAAATTCCATTGATCAAGTACACCATTTATATTTGATACAGTAAGTCCTGCACTGCACAGACTGTTATGAAACAGAGCTATTTTTTCGCTATTCCCGTCATTATCAAGATCATTATACCAAATGATCTGATCGGATAAATGATCACCCTGTTCCTTTATGCTGATCCGGTATTTTTCAATCCGGATGGGAAATACAATCAACACAATTAACGCAACCCAAAGTGAGAGTAGAAAAGGATTCAGAAGAATGGTCAGGATGCGTTTCATAATTCAATAACATACCTATCTTAGTTTAAACATACATAACTATTTAGAATTAAATGCATGTTTGGATATTTTTTTTAGGGCTTGTTCAAGATATTCCCATGTGCAAACCTGCTGTTTTTGGAAAGGCGTTATCTTTACAGCCTCAGATCTCAAACCAAACAGGTTGACTACAAATACTTAACAGTTATGCAGCAAAAAACCATACGGGGCCCTGTAAAACTTGAGCACATACACTCTTCTGGTCGCAGTGTGGCTGTTTCAGAAGGGAGAAAAACCTATATTGATTTTGGCATTCCGGGAGAGGAAGTCACCTATGCCCTGGAAAGAAGAAAACAGGGTTACAGATCGGGCAAGGTGGTTGAAGTGATCGTTCCTTCACCCAACCGTATTGAACCTTTCTGCGCTCATTTTGGCGAGTGCGGAGGCTGCAACTGGCAACACATCGATTATCAGCAGCAGCTTGCCCTGAAACGTGCCATTCTGTGCAATGCCCTTGAAAAGTATGAGATAAATACCCCTGAGATACCTGCAGTAATACCTTCCCCTGAAATTCATTATTTCAGGCACCGGCTTGAATATGCATTCTCTGCCAGGTCTTTTGGTGAGACCTTGTCAGAGAGAAGAGGTGACATTTCATCAGCCTTGGGATTTCACAGCTTTGACGAACCCGGTAAGGTAATCGATATCAGGGAGTGTTATCTGCAGCAGCAACCCTCACGCTCTATTTGTGAATTCATCAAGGCATATGCACTGGAACACCGCATCGATTTTTATGATCAGCAATACAAAACCGGTTTTCTGAGGAGTCTTTCCATCAGGGTCAACCGTTCAGGTGATACCATGGTGGTTGTTGGTTTTCATGAAGACCGGCCGGTGGAACGCGAAAAACTTTTGAGAACGCTCCTGCATGAATTCCCCGCCATCGTATCTCTCTGCTGGACTGTTCACCTCTCTCACGCACACAGCCAGATGCAGGGTGACATTATTCCTTTCGGGGCAACCGAACTATATGTCTATAAGGTATTGGGCGGAAACCGTTTCCGTGTTCATGCCACCTCTTTTTTTCAACCTAATGCCGCACAGGCCGAAAAAATCTTTCACACCATCAGACAATGGGCAGGGTTAACAGGTGCTGAAAGAGTATATGACCTGTATACCGGAGTCGGTACCATTGCGCTCTTCTTGGCCCCCGGTGCAAGACATGTAACCGGAATTGAAGGTTCGGCCGGTGCCATTGAAGATGCGAGGGCAAATGCCATTTTGAATGGTATCGGGAATGTGGATTTTCTTGTGGGAGACATTCTGGAAACCTTCAGGCCAGAATTTCTCAGCAGACAGGGTCAACCCGATCTTATTGTGCTCGACCCGCCACGTTCGGGCACGCTGATCGAAATCAAGAAGACCATCAACCAATCGGGTGCAAAAAAAGTGATCTACCTGAGCTGCAACCCGGTATCGCTGGCTTTCGACCTGAAACAACTGACCGAAGTTTACCGGGTAACCCGCATACAGCCCTTCGATATGCTGCCACATACACAGCATCTGGAGACACTTGTGGTGTTGGAAATGTGATGATGTGATGATGTGATGAAGTGAAAATTTGGTGATTTTATGATTTGAAAGTTTACTGACTTGGTTGAAAGGATAACAACTTACAACATCCCCATTTGCATTTCACAAAAATATGTTGTAATATTGCAGCACAAAATCATAATTATGAATTTCACAGGGACACATCATCACCACCATCATCAGCCGTAACAACGGACAGGGCAGTATGTGTCATACATGAAGATATTTTCAGGGTTTGCAATACTGCAAACCTTTTTTTTTGAATTTTG
>CAYVBH010000088.1:0-13067 GCA_964449015.1 uncultured Bacteroidales bacterium | reverse complement strand
CCGGTTCCAAAGATACTATTGCACTATTTGAAAAGATATCCAGAGTGTTATCAACATTCCATTTAATTGATGAACGATCGAGAATGTTGAGGTTAACCGGATCACCATATCCTGATTGGTCATAAACAATATAATCGGGATTATAACCAAAGTTATAATAAGCCACCAGACCATCCTTTACTCTTTTAAGTTCAGCAAGGGACAGGGTTGTAGCTACATTTTTATTACTGCTGGATGAGCTTCCGCCTTTATTGATTGCTTTTATGGTATACTGGTATGTTGTGCTGGAAATCAAGCATGTATCAGTAAAGGCTGTGTCGTTGGCATTGATCTTCATATCTACCTTTTTCGCAAGATCAGTAGCCAGCGATCTTGTAATGACAAAGGCTTCTTCGTTATTGGAATTATCATCCCATGTAACTGATATGCTTTTATCGGTGAACTTGGTACTTTTCAGTTTGGTAGGGGCTGTAGGGGGCAGTAATCGTGGAGTAACTACTGTAATTGTATTCGACCATGCCGAGGAGCCGTCATTATTTCTTGTACGTATTTGATACAAATAACTGGTATTCATAGTAAGAGTTGTATCTGTAAAGCTTGTTGTTCCTGCCGGAATGATAACCTGATAAACCTCAGAATTATTAACAGATAGCATTCTGAGCAGTTCAAAGCCGGTTTCATTTGAAGCATTGTCTTTCCATATCAGAGTGGCTGATTCGTAATCAATGTGCGAAGCAATTAACCCAGTTGGTGCAGCCGGTAATTCCAATGCTCTTGTTGTGGCTGATATGACAGAAGAGAATTCCGAAACGCCGGCTCCGTTGAACGCCCTGATCTGATAATAGTAGGTAGTGGAAGGTGTTAAATTTTTATCTGTAAAAATTGTTTTATTGGCGCTTGGTTTGGCAATCTCAATGAAATTCTCGCTGGAATTAGAAGAACGCCAAATGCTAAACCCCTGTTCATTTGTAGCATTGTCGACCCAGCTAAGAGTAATAGAATTTTTGGTTTGCGCAGTTGAAGCAAATTGGGAAGGTGCTTCAGGAACTTGTAAAACAGGGGGGGCCGGACAGTCGATATAAGGATGCAAAAGAATGGAACTTGCAGAGCTTGGATCATGATCTCGTGGTACATCTTGGACCTTATCACTATAGCTATAGGCAACGAAATTATCAACATCAATCCACTCATCTCTTGTAGCAGCAAAGAAATCAGAACTTCCACCAAAGAATGAAGCGATTGATAAGGATTCGATATTTATGCTTTCCTTACTCTTGAACTTGATATTCGTTCTTTGAAACATAAGCTCGCCATCTATAAATCCTTCAAGAATTCCATCGTTTAAAGCAGTTCCATCTTCATCAATAGTATTCAATACAACTCTTTCAGTAACAGTATACCACTTTCCTGTAGAAAAGGTAAAATCTCCCCAGCCCCATGAATCTCCATAATTACCTTCCATATCCTGATGATACACGTAAAATACTATACGACCCCCATCGCTCCACATAGGGCGGGCTGAAAATCCAGCATCTTCAGTAATATAACTCCCTGCATCCACATTTCCCCCTTGTAAACCAGGCATCTTCCCGCCATGTACCCATTCAAATCCAGGTTTAAACCTGATACTATAGGAGAAATAAAGTTCGGTAACAGGACTTGATAGGTTTGTTTCCCAATGCCAACCACTGTTCACATCACTAAAGCTTCCCATTGGGAAATATCCCTGCATATAATTTTGGTAATTCGCATCATCTTCCTGCAGAATATTAATATCGTAAGATAACAAACTACCTCTTTGTAGTTTCCAATCTGATATATAGTCAGCATTAGTGTATGCTCCCTGTTGATCATCGTTAAAATCATTTTCAAAAACGAAATTAAATAAATCTCGTGATGGCAATTGACCTGTAGCGTGCTGATTATTAACCAAGAGTAAAGTTGCTAGCAAATTACAAATTAACAAAAAGACGTAATTTTTTCTATGATATGAATTCATTTTTTGCTTTCTTCTTTGTAAGAAATACAAATGTATGATTTTTTACATATAAACAGATATTCAGTTTTGTTAATATTCAGGATGTAGTATTGTAATATATTGAAAAACAAGCAAATAAATTTTGAGTATTTTTATGGGATTTGTGACAGAGATAATGAATGTGCTAATTTATGCACCACACGTTGGTTCAATACGCGAGATTTTTCTGTTCAGCGAATTCATTAATGCATTTAAATTTTAATTTTGAAGCTTTTTAAATCATTATTGTCCATCTATAACAATTAGGTATTGTTTTTGGTTGTAGATATAGTAATATATTTCAATACCTGCTATAAGATTATGACAGATCTCCAAAAACAATGTATATAATGAGTATCTTTCATATTTTACTTATATATGACCAGTACTCATGGTAAGAAAGAGTTTTTCTTACCAAAAGTTTTTTCCTTTGTTTAATTGGAATAATGTGAACCTATATAAGTGATACAAATGTGATTATTAAGATAAGATTATGGAAGTCAACGCTATTAACATATTACAATATAGAAGGCAATATGTTATTGCTCCAACAGAAATTGAATGTCCTTTCTTGTATAATGCTGTTAATCTGAATAATGGTTATTTATTATATGTACACATAGATCTCACTATAACTGAATATTCAAAAAATGATTCAAGAATCATTCTATTAGGTGATATTTTTGATTTTGAACCTCAGATAAAAAGTAATAATGATATACTTAAAGAATTATTATTGTATAGTTTTTCTGAAATTATTGAAAGAATAGCAAGATATACCGGTAGATATGTTATTATATATCAACATGATAAAGAACTGAAACTTCTTCATGATAGCATTGCCTCACGAAAAATCTTTTATGCAAATATCAATGGCTCATGGTGGTTTGCTTCACAACCTTATCTTCTTGGTAGAATTCTGAAACTTAAGGAAACCACTATCACATCGAAAATTGCATATTATAATTCGTCTGACTTCATAAAATTGGAAGGCGCAAATATTGGTGATACTACAATTTATGATGAAATTCATCAATTACTTCCGAATCACTATTTAGATATTAATCACACCAAGCCTATTAGATACTTTCCGAATAAGCCCTTTTTGGCCATGACTGTTTCTGAAACAGAAAAAAAGTGCTCAGAGATTATTAAAGGTTATATGGAAAACATTATTGCAAGATTCGATGTAATGTTGCCTGTTACAGCAGGTAAAGACTCAAGACTCCTGCTTGCTGCCTCAAAGGACTCCAAGGAAAAAGTTTATTATTATATTAACAAAGATCGAAATATGGGAGTTAAGAGCAAAGATATTTATGTGCCGAATTCTCTTCTAGAAAAACTTGGAATGGATTTTCATATTATTGATCCGTATATATCAATTAATGAAGAGTTTAAGAAAATATATTTTGAAAATAATAAAAGAAGTACAACTAATTATCTGCCAATGATATACAATTATTATATCAACTATAGTGATCGAATTAATCTTCCCGGGAATGTTGCGTTTGATCCTTATTTTATACTTACATATCCAAATGTTGAAATAACACCTTCTTTACTTGCTGAAATTTGCCATGTTATTAAGTATGATTTTGCAAAAGATTATTATTCAGAATGGTTATCTAATAGTTGGGAGTTATGCAAAAGGGCGAATTTGAATATCCTTAACTTATTTTATTGGGAAGAGCGAATCGCAAACTGGGGAACTCAGACCCAGATTAATAAAGATATAGCTCAGGAAGAAATTAATCCCTTTAATTCAAGATTGCTTACTTCTTTATTTTTAAGTATTGATTGTAAATTACTTTTCCCTCCAAATTTTGCTTTTCACAAAAAAACAATTAAATATTTATGGCCTGAAGTTTTACAAATGCCTATTAATCCAAGCATTAAAAGCAAGATAAGGCATATTTTACAAGGTATCGGTATTTATCCTATTGTTCTCAATTTAAAAAGAAAAGGTATGAAAATTGTTTTAGACAATTATTTCGCTAAACTTAAAAAGAGCTGTGTAATATAATAATTAGCTACTTATTCTTGTAATTATTCTCCCCACAAGAAAAACAGACTGTTATGATATTTAAGGCGTTGATTACATGTATTCTGATTAATCTTGATTATTATAATTACCTCCTTTGCAAATGATCATCACCTAAAACGAATTTTACAAATATAGTGGCAATGTATAAAAATGGATTTCAAATTCAGTATTCTATTTCTGAATCAATATTTTCTCTTGTAGAATTTTATCAGCTATTTGAAGTACAACCAAATACATGCCATTTGAGATACCTGTTATGTCAACAGAATTCAACAAAGAACTATTTGATGAAGAATTAAGTTGTTTTGCAAATACGGTCTTACCTGTGAGGTCAAACACCTTAACTTCTGGTAGTTTCTGATCATCTTCTGTTTCCTGATCATTTGAAAATTCAGCCAGTATGTTAAATTGTCCTGAAGATGGATTTGGATATACTCTCATCCAGGCATCATCTGATGTTATTCCCAGATCTTCTGAGGCTCCTTTATATTCGTAGACCCCAATATCAGTGGCGCCAGCGGATGGAACGGAATTACCGGTGAAGTCAATTCCCAGCATCAGGTCGATTCCCGAATTAATAGCGGGAGAATTGGGATTCAACGAGAAATTCTCATTGTACATGTCTATAAAAAGCGGATCATTGTTGAATGAGTTCAGATCTATTTGTAATTTTTGCTGTAATTGATTGAGGTTGTCAAACAGACTATTGTTGATTTTTATGAATCCCGATTGTTCGGGGTAGAAAATATTGTGGTTTGACTGTATTTTGCCGGTCCCGTGATTGATAGCAACCTGTCCGGACTTTGTCATGAAGAAAATATTATTATATAGCGTTAACTCGGCATATGAAACGGAGAGTGATTGTTCATTATCAAAGAATACGTTGTTGAATATTTTGGCAACAGAACTGTGACTGGCTATATTTACAGCTGTCATACAGTTTTTGAATATGTTATAGTATATCTCATTGCTATTGGCTGTAGAATATATACCATCACTGTTACTTGAAATGGTGTTGTATTTACTGATCAAAGTACTTCCATCAACTACCTTAATGGCATTTGCATAGCCGTTTATTATACAATGCTCAATGGTGATACTATCTCCTGAGTTTCCCAGGAAATATATACTACTTACGGCATTTGGTGATTGAAGATTAAGGTTTTGAATTTTTATGCCTGATTTTTCAAATCCGCTGATCAGGTAAGTATTTGCTTCACTTGATATCACGGGCAATTCACCCTCTCCATAAGCTCCAAGAGTTACCTTATTCGCACCAATAATAATTTTATTAATTTTTGCTGTGGTACCACGTCTTTGCATGTAGGTAAATCCATTTTTCCAGGAGACTTTTTCCCAAGATCCATATGGATGATAAATTGAACCATTTGCTAACTCATCATCTACATTTCCAGGATCAATATAAACAATTGTAGATTGTCCTGTTAATTTGATTGTTGCTTTGGCAACAGCGCTTTTAGGAACTGATGCGTTATCAGTTACTTTAATTCCCAGCGTATAAGTATAAGTTCCCGGTGAAAACAGTTCTTTACCTGACATTTTGAGTTCACCAGTGTTTTCATTGACTGTAAAAATACCTGTTGTATTACCTGAAATGATATCATATCTCAATACCTGGCCTTCAGGGTCATAAGAAGCTATTTTTCCAATAAAGTAATTTGAATTGGATGATTCTGTAATGCTAAAGTACTGATCGTTAATAAGTGGTGGGTTATTCTCGGTTACTACCGGGTTGTTCTCTTCAGGTTCAACAGGAACCTGTTCAGCCAACGTGGAAATCGCAAGAACAGCAGAATAATCAGAATTGCCATCCTGGTTAAAGGCTAATAGTTTATAATAGTAAGTAGTACCGGCATTTAGATTATTATCCACATAAGAGATGGTATTTGCAGCTAAAGTAGCAACCTCTCTATATCCTGATGACATGGATGTTGATCGATATAGTTTAAATCCTTGTTCATTGCCTGCATTATCTTCCCATCCAAGACTTATGGTGGTTTCTGATAATGATGTTTCAGCTAAAGATGAAGGGGCAGCAGGTTCTTCCGGAGCCTGGCTAGCCAACGTGGAAATCGCAAGAACAGGAGAATAATCAGAATTGCCATCCTGGTTAAAGGCTAATAGTTTATAATAGTAAGTAGTACCGGCATTTAGATTATTATCCACATAAGAGATGGTATTTGCAGCTAAAGTAGCAACCTCTCTATATCCTGATGACATGGATGTTGATCGATATAGTTTAAATCCTTGTTCATTGCCTGCATTATCTTCCCATCCAAGACTTATGGTGGTTTCTGATAATGATGTTTCAGCCAAAGATGAAGGGGCAGCAGGTAATTCGGGCTCTGCTTGCGATGAAATACTATTGTAATAAGGATGCAAAAGAGTATTACTTGAAGAGCTTAATTCATAACCTCTGGGGACATTTGTGGCTATGTCATTATATGTATATGAAACGAAGTTATCATAGTCGATCCATTCATCTCTCGTTGCGGCAAAGAATTCATCGCCTCCGCCAAAGAACGCATCAATGGACATGCGGTCAATTGTTATACTTTCAAGACTTCTGAATTTTAAATCGCTTCTTTGAAACATAAGCTTACCATCAATAAATCCTTCGAGAATTCCATTGTTTAAAGCTTTTCCATTTGAAAATGAATTTAATACTACTCGAAAGGTAACATTATACCACTTTTCAGTTTCGAATTTGAAGTCTTCCCACCAGCCCCATGAATCTCCATATTGATTTTTCATATCCTGATGGTACACGTAAAATACTATTTGACCTCCATCGCTCCACATGGGACGAGCTGAAAAACCACTATTTACAGTTATATAATCACCTAAATCTCCCCCTTTTAAACCAGGCATTTTCCCACCATGTACCCAATCAAATCCGTCCCTATATTTAATATCATAGGAAAAATATGCTTCCTCAAGATTATTTCCTATTTCTTCCGGATAGTAAGAATAAAAACAAAAACCATAAGGAATATCATAGGTAATGGAATGAGATCCTTTCGCAAAGTTGCCCCGCATTACTTTATTTTTTCCCGGGTCGGAGTCCAAAACCATATCTATTGAGAAATCTTCATAAGCAGTTATATTCCAATCTTTGCAGAAATCATATCCTGAATAATCGCCCAATTGGTTATCTTCAAAATCGTTCTGAAAAAGTATATTATAATTATCATTGGATGATGTTTGCCCGTATAATTGGGATTGGCCAATTATTGCCGATACAGCTAGTAACCAAATTACCATGGTGGTAACCTTCGTCTTTATTACACTTTCCTTTATCATAACAACTTATTATTAACTGTTAAAATTATTGACAAACGTATATTAACTTTTGACAAGTGTACGAATATCGGTGACGAAAGTTGATTATTCGGTGGTGATATAAATCATCTCATGCCCTTTTTAAGTTTTGCCTAGAATATTCATAACGTCTTTTTTCCCCAATTATGACATGTGTATCCAATAAGACTGAAGATTTTATGAAAATACTTTTATGATATCGATCTTTGTCTGTATTATTGTATTTACATAACTAAACTTGATATCGGTGAAGAAAATAGCTATTCTGATTCCTGTATTTAATGGACTGCACTACCTGAAAAGATCTCTACCATCTATCTGTAAACAAATAAGGGAGATTGAGGAATGGCAATTCACCATAATTATAACAGATGATAACTCTACCGATGGAACTTCCTCATGGTTGAGTCATAATTATCCTGAAATTGTGGTTTTGAATGGTTCGGGTTCTCTTTGGTGGAGCGGAGGAATAAATAAGGGTGTAACATATGCTCTTTCTTGCAAAGACTTTGAATTTGTGTTGTTATGGAATCATGACACTATTTGTGCAGAGGATTATTTTCAACAATTAATCAGAAAAGTTCCTGAAATTGCTTCAAATACAATTGTTGCTTCAAAAGTTTTCTTCCAGCACAAACCGGATGTGATTTTTAATATGGGTGCATTCTTTAATCCAAAGACTGGAGTTAGGACTTTGTATGGCTATAATCAGATTGATACGAAAGAATATAATAAACCGATCAGTGTTGATTGGACAGGCGGAATGGGCACACTAATCCCTATTGAAATTTTTAGCAGGATTGGATTGTTCGATGAAAAAAACTTTCCACAATATTATGGAGATGCTGATTTTTTCCTTCGAGCCAAGGAAAACGGATATAAAATACTAGTGTTTTCGGAATTAAAAATATGGAATGATAAATCAAGTTCAGGTCTTGAACATCAAGAAAGTTGGTCTTTATTCATTAACTCATTATTTAGTTTAAAATCAAATAGTAATGTTTTTATTGAGTATAGATTTTTGAAAAAACATTGCCATACATTTTGGTGGCGTTTCCATTTTTTTGTTAGGATAATGAAGTATTTTCTTTTTTTTGTAAAATGCTGGATGCAAAGTTTGTTTAGAAAATCATGATGAAGCTTAAGGATTTTATACTAGGGCTTAGACTTTATGTCTTTAATAAGTTCATAAACCGTATACCTGTTGCTTTTGTTAGGATATGGCTTATGAGAATGTATATTACAATTGGAAAACATTCCAATATACTTTTAAATGTAGAACTCCTTAATATGAGTATGAATAAAAAAAATGTTATAATTGGTGATAATTGTATTATCAACTCTGGAACATTATTGGATGGCAGGGTAGGACGTCTAATAATTGGGAATAATGTTGACATTGCAAGAGAATCAAATATTTTTACACTTGAACACGATCCAAATTCAGACTATCACATACATAGATCAGGTGATGTTATAATTGAAGACTATGTGTGGGTTGCATCCAGGGTGACAATCCTTCCTGGAGTTACGATTGGGAGAGGTGCAGTAATTGCAGCCAATGCGGTTGTTACTAAAGATGTGGAACCAATGTCAATTGTAGCGGGAATTCCTGCAAAAAAAATTGGTGAAAGAAAATCGAAGTTACAATACACTCTTAATTATTTCCCTTCTTTTCGATAAGCATAATATTGATATAATGCCGGGTAAATAAAATTTAACCCCTACTGATCAAATTATATACTGAATCCCCAAAATTCCTCCATGAATTTTCCTGAATGAATCTCTTTATCTTCATAACATCAGGTGTGGCCTTTAGATTCAAATTCAAGAGCTCTAACAAGTCTTTGTAATCATTATAAGTTAATATCACCCCATCGTCTCCCATATCTTTAAAAGCGCCGAAATTTGGACCTATTATCAATGGAGTATAGCGTAGGCTGTCCATTAGAGCTCCACTACTCAATATACTTTCTTCCAAATAAGTGAAGAGTACTATTTTGCTTTGAGCTATTAAGTGTTCAAGTTCATTAATTGAAATGTAATTGTCTCTAATTTCGATTTGTTCGCTTTTGAATGAAAGGATTAATTGTCTATAATTATTGTCAGGAATTTTTCCGGCAATCAGGATCCTTAAATGCTCTGTTTTTGTATCCTTGAGAAACTTCAGGAACCGGTCTATGCCTTTGTAGGGAAGAACAATTCCCCACAATAAAACATCATAAATCTTCTTATCTGAAGTTTCAATATTAATAGCTGGTAATATTGGGTGCGGTATATAATGAATCTTGGGATTTTTTGATTTCAATAATTTTTCTAAGAGAAGAATTCCCGCTTTGGCATGCGTAATAATATAATCAGATTTATTCATGATAAAATCTCTGAGATATCTTTTAAGCCATATTTTATCTTTTTTATGAGATTCCTTATTATGCAATGTCCAGAATATCTTAACTTTTCTTCTTTTCAAATAAAAGATAAGGAAGAAAAAGAAAACAGCCTGAATAATTCCTCCCTTTCTATCAGGTAAATCTTCAGGCCAATTCAGAAATATGATATCTATCTTTTTTAAATATTTTATAATATCAAATATTCCTAAGTGAGATGAATTGTCCCAATTTAGAAAATCTATCCTATTTTCAAAAGCACCAACAAAGTGTTTCAAATAAGGATTGTTCATTCCATCATTTCCGGAGATATTGGGATATATATATGCCTTGTATGTCAACCTATTCATTTCAGCTAGTTGTATTTGCCTGCATATGAATATTCATTACAGAAACATCCATTAAATATAAGCAAAGACAAAGGGCAACGATAAATTCACTTTCCTGAAATCCGGTACCAAATAAAATCATACCGCATATCATTATAAAAAAGTGCTTTAGATACTTCAGATTCGTTTCAATTTTGATCTTCAATATTTTAATCAAAAGCAGAATCACTCCGATTACGAATAATATACCGTAACAAATGTAATTTCCAACAATGCCGATGTCTCCCCGAAAAAACCCTAAAGCAGTACCATACATTGACATGGTTCTACCATAATCTGAACGATTATTAGGAATGCCATTACCCAATAAATAGGCTAATTTGTTTGGAAATGCTTCATGTAAAAAAAACAAAACAGCCCTAATTCTCACATCTTCCATGCCTTGAGACTGGCTTTTTTGGCTGGCAACCATTATGCCATTAAAGATATCCTGAAATAAAAAGAATATTGGAATAATTCCAATTAAAATCAAAAGGCTAAGAACAATTTTAGACTGGATTTTTTTACTCAAGATCAGAATCCCAACCGTTAAGAATAAAGTAAAGAAGAGGATCTGTCTGCCGCCCATCAGAACGGTTATTATCAATACTACCAAGCAGTATATTAAATAGGACCATCTTTGGGTATTAAGAAGGATAAACAGGCTTAAGAAATAGGAGATTAATAAATAGGTGACTCCTGGTACGCTAATCCTGATAGTCCCTCTGTCCTCCAATACGGACACATCCAATATCATTGTTGGGTAAAGTATAAACTGAGCAATATACAACAACACATAGGTGATACCAAAAACAAAAAATAACCTTTGAATATCTTCAACTCGTGGTTTTAAAATGGGCAGAAGAAAATACAGCAAATAGTAATACATATCACGTTGTTCGTATGCAGTCAATCCAAGAGATTGTCCATGGAAATAGGCTGCAATCATCATACTTCCTGGCAAGGATAGTAAAATAATAAAAATATATGCTGAGAAATTCTTTCTAATTCTAATTGAGGAATCATAAATTGAATACATGAAAAACAAGGCAATAATAAGCCCAATTCCCATTAGTTGAATAAATTTTATGGGTGTTTCCAGCCCAATGGGATTATAAAAGGATATGCTGCAGAGAATGATGAAGCCTAATACTAAATTTTTGAACACGAATTCTGTTTTAAATGGATAATTGATTTAATAATTTCCGGATATTTGTTTAGAAGCCTGAATTTCTCAGTTATACTGTTCATCAAGAAATGAACCATAAGAATATCATTGTCTTTGTTTTCCCTTTTAAAGATATAGTCAAAACAATAAAAAGCAATCGTTTTCAAAAGATTTTTTACTGAAAGAATTATTGATAGGTATGGATTATATGTGAATACAGGTTTAGAGGATGGAACACTAAACAATACAGCTCTATACAATTCAATAACTACATAAGCCCTTCCAAAAGCTGAAGAAAGTCGGGTAAGATAGGAAAACGTTAATCGGTTCTGACTCATAATGTGTTTGAATTTCAGATTGGGATTATAGTACAAATCATAACCAATTAATCTAACAGCATATGATAGCTCAGAATCTTCCCCGGAACTCAATTTTTTTCCTTTCCGGCCTGAAAGAATAAAGGAAAACTTACGCTCAATTAACTCATTAAACACCGTCTTTTTTATGCATAAGCCAGCTCCATGCAAATATACCCGATCAGGATCTAACATTAATCCTTCTTGTGATGCCTGAGGACCAACAGCAAAAGCATCCTGGTATCTGGCGAACCAGTATGGGGGGGTGCCCTCAATTACTGCTTCACCTAATCCTCCGCACATGCCAACATTATTATAAGTATGCAAAATATTGAAAACTTCTTCGATCCAATTGTTTTCGACCCAATTATCGTCATCAACAAAGGAAAGGTACTCATATCTTGAATTTGCAATTCCAAACATTCTGGCATAACTTAGTCCGGGCCGGTTCTCACGGATAACACGAAACTTCTCGGGATCACCTTTCCAACTATTCAGAGCAACTTCTCTGGTATTATCTGTTGAAGCATTGTCAACCAGGATAACTTCCCACGGTATCGTTTGGTCGTGAAATACCTGATTTGCAAGATGATGCAATACATCAGGGATTCTTTCCGCCCCATTGAAGCTACATACTATTACACTTACTCCTAATTCCATCAGTTTGTTATCTTATATTTCACTGCTTTTAATACAAATGCTTTGTAGCTTTCATTATTTTTTTCCTTTTAATTGAACAGATAATCTGTTTATCCAGTAATTCGGGCCTTCTGCAAATATACTATAAAGGTAAGATTTTAACGGCCAATTCAGCAAATTGAGGCTTAGATAGGTTGAATACCAGAAATTGCATGCCATATTTAGAATCAATTGAACGGAAACAAGTCCCAGCAACCCATATTTTGGTAATATCCAGAAACCTAATGACACCATTAATGCCCCAGTAATAAGACCTGGAACCAAAAAGGGAACATCATTGGTTGTTAAGTAGAAGGTTCCATGAAACAAGGAGTTGAGTTCAAATAACAAAAACAGGCTTATAATTAAATATATAGCTGTCGGTAGGATAGATTTGTCTTCAGCATGAATGAAATCAAGAAACCAATTGCCAACCAATCCGAAACCAATTAAGCCTGAAATAGCCAAAAAATTAGCCAGGAATATGCGAGGGGCAGCTTCCTTTTTCACTCTTGAAAAATCTTTTGCGGCCAGTAACCTGTAGAAGTATGGGTATTGAACTGTTACGGGTGTAGATGCTATATTCTTAATAAATCCGATTATGGAGTTTGTAAAGAGATAACTTGCCATAAGTTTCGAATCCTTAATCTGAGATATGATTAATTCAATTCCCTTACTTGCAAAAAAGTATCCCCAGGTATTAAGTC
>CAYVBH010000087.1:0-13118 GCA_964449015.1 uncultured Bacteroidales bacterium | reverse complement strand
TCTGATGATTCTTGAGCGGGACTTCCCGGCTGATGACAGGGTGGAAAAAGAAGCAGTTTCCTTGATCAGGGCGGGTCATCAGGTCGATTTGATCTGCTTTACCATGACAGGTGTCAACAGGACTGAGAATTACAAAGGTATTTCTGTTTATAAAAAACGAATTTCCAACTTTACATATCGTTCAAGCGTTGGCGCATTGAGACTTCCTTTTTATTTCAGTTTTTGGAAGAAAGTTCTTTCAAAACATCTTGAATCAAATCAATACCAGGTTCTTCATCTGCATGATCTGCCGCTTTCCCATGTGGTGCAAAAGTTAAGTAGGGTGTACAAATGTCGCTATATACTTGATCTGCACGAAAACTACCCGGCCTTGTTGCAGATATCTCCTCATACGAAGAAATTAATCGGCAGACTAGTACATTCAAACCGGCAATGGGAAAACTATGAGAAGGTAAATGTTCGCCTGGCTGACGGATTGGTAACAGTCGTTAAGGAGATGAAAGATCGCATAAAGCCTTTTTCAGCCTGTGAGATCGCAGTTGTGGAGAACACGCCTTATCTTGAGGAACTAAAAAAACTGGATGACCGACCTGATCCAAACTTCATTACTCTGGTTTATTCAGGCGGAATCAATTTTCATCGCGGCCTGCAAACGGTTATTGAAGGTATAAGACTATCTGTAAAGGTAAATCCTAAAATAAGGCTGTTTATCCTGGGAGGCGGATCGCATGAAGGAGTGCTTAAAAAGCAGGTAAAACTTGCAGGACTTGAAGACCATGTCCGTTTCTTCGGATGGCTAAGTTCAAATGAAATGTATGAACAAATATACAAATCAGATATAGCCCTGATCCCCCACATGAAGTCGGTTCAATCTGACAATTCCTCACCGAACAAATTATTCCAGTATATGTTTTGCGGAAAACCTATCCTGGCAAGCAATTGCAACTCCGTTGAACGGGTGCTGCGTGAGACTAAAACGGGCACTACCTACATTCATGATTCTCCCGAAAGTTTTAAAGGCGCATTGATGCAGCTGATCAGTGAGATGCCCTTTGATTCGTATAAGGAAAATGGCCGGAAGGCATTGGAGAAGTATAACTGGGAGCATTCAGTTCAGGAATTAATTACATTGTATAACGGCTTGGATACTCCAGGGAAATAATGGAAGGGTATTTAAACACGGATCAGGTACAATATGTCCTTTTTCATCTTGGGCTGATGTTTCGGTTGAGTGATGAAATCAAGTCGAGGTTTGTTTTTGCCAAAAACAGCAACGAGTTGACTGCAGGCAAGGGCCAGGTTGTTTTTCCGCTTTCACCGGCCCCATTGAACAAGAGTACAATTAAAACGGTTAACGATATCCCCGTTCTTTTTCCCTGTGGATCGTCATCCCGGTTTTGGAGAATTGAAAACAACACACTCTTTTTTGAAGATGATCTGCTGAAATCCGCGTTCTTTTTATTGTCGGGATACCAGGAATATGCAAATAAAAAAAAGGATGTTCTCGGAAGGTTTTCTGCGAAAGATTCAATACAATACCAGTTTGGCATAGTACAGAAGCCTGTTGTTAATTATTACTTTGAAGAGATTGGTAAAGGTATCCGCGAATTTTTGGAATTGCAGCACCTGTCTTTTGAAAAAAGATCTCTTTTTGATCCGTTTGGACTGATCATTACGCATGATGTTGACCGGGTCCGGTACTATTCGTTAAACTACCTGATTTATAAAATCAAGGAATTAGCAGGAATTAAGAGGGCTGGGGCAGGGTTTCCTGTTTTATTCAGGCAATTGCGCCAGGGACTTTTAGGATATTTATCAGGCAAAAGCAATGACCCTGCCTGGAAGAATTTTACTTTTCTCAGGGAACTTGAGACCAGGCATGAGATGACATCGGTATTCTTTTTCCTTGATAATGATACACCACATCACGATGCAGATTATAAACTGTCGGATCCGAGAATTTCCAGTTTGATAACCTGCCTGGACGATTCCGGTTGTGAAATCGGAGTGCATGGCAATCACTATTCGGCCGCCAGCAAAGCAAATCTGGAAAGCCAACTGCGCAAGCTGAAAAACGTCTTCGCCAAAAAGCTATACGGAATCAGGCAACATAGGCTTCGTTATGAAATCCCTGCAACAACTTCAATACATGAAGAGTTGGGATTTGAATATGATGCTACTTTGGGCTTTTATGATCACGAAGGTTTCAGAAATTCGTTCTGCATGCCATTCAGACTCTATAATTTTGAGAAAAACAAGATGTCACCGGTTTGGGAAATACCACTTAATGTAATGGATTGCACTTTGCTGGAGTACCGCAACATGGATTTCAACGGGGCGATGAACAATATAAACCAATTAGTAAAAGAAATCCTGAAGTTTACGGGGGTTTTCACCTTGTTGTGGCATAACAGTTATTTCGATGAAATCAGGCACCCTGGCATCAAACAGTTTTACACGGAGGTGATTTCAAACCTGGCAGGTCAGCATCCTCAAAAATTGCTGGGTTTCCAGGTGGTCGATAAAATGAATACAGTATTGTAGGCATTGGTGAAAAGAATACTCCATCATACAGGCCGGCAGATTTCCCGTATCTCCAATACGATAGGGATTGAGGTCAACAGGCTAAAAGATTCCCCCTTTGTAGGGAATGTGACTGCCATGATGACGGGAACTGCTGTTGCTCAATTTGTCCCGGTTCTGATCAGTCCAATTCTCACAAGAATCTTTACTCCCGACGACTTTGGAATTCTGACTGTGTTTTTGAGCTATTCCATGATTGTTTCTACCATCATATCCGGCAAATATGAAATGGCCATCATGCTTCCCAAATCAAAGAATGATGCCGTTAACCTCAGCGGACTGGCAACGTTTTTGACCGTAGTTCTGAGCTCGGTTTTCATGATTTTCCTGATCCTGTTTAAGGATTCATTTGCTCTACTCCCTGGTGCTGATAAAATAAGCAACTGGTTGTTGGTGCTTCCGGTGACTGCAGGAATTATTGCCTATGGGAATGTATTGAATTATTGGATCAGCCGGAATAAGAAATTTGCATCGATCAGCACCGGTAAGTTCATACAAACACTTTCCACATCGGGGATCAATATTGGATTTGGACTTTTGAACCCCATTCCTCTAGTGCTCATTTTGGGAAATCTGATCGGGCAGTTTCTGAATGCATTTTACCTCACTTACATAGTAATTAAATTTCAGGCAGCAGATCTGAAAGCTCTTTCCATGCGATCTTTTGCAAAAGAGGGCAGAAAGCACATCAAGTTTCCGTTATTTGACATACCCAATTCGTTAACATACAGCATTTCAACTCAGGGCATGAACCTGGTTTTTACCAAATTCTTCGGAGAAACTGTTTTGGGATATTATTCGATGGTGCAGCGTATTCTGATCACTCCCTTCAGTTTTATTTCATTGTCATTTACGCAGGTGTTTTTTGAAAAAATGTCGGACGTATACAACAACCACCGCCATGATTTTAACAAATACCTGACCAAGGCCCAAAACAGGCTGATCATTTACTTCTTCATTCCGTTCTTCGCCATTGTTTTTCTGTCAAAATACTTTGTACCCTTCATCTTTGGAAGTGAATGGACGGTGATGTACAAGTATATCCTGGTGCTTTCACCCATGATATTTTTCAATTTGACCACTTCACCCTATACCTATATATTTAAGATTTTAAATAAGCAGGAAGTCGCTCTTTTACTGAACATTTTGAGAATGATTGTGTTGATTTTAGCTGTAATTGCCGGCAACAGGTTGTCAGCCGATCCGCTTTTCGTTTTCACCCTTTTCTCACTGGCTTCCATTATAATAACCGCGTTTTCGATTTACATTTGTTCGCGATTTCTCAATACAAGATTCTCCGCGATCTTCAAACTCCAGCTGGTTTCACTGTTTATGTTGAACACCGGATTTTTTTATTTGCTTAAATTTAACTTGTTTTAACCGGAGTATGGATAAATCTGAATTAAGAAAAGCATTGAAAAGTGCTCAAATAACTGACAAGTATACGGCAATAAGGAATATCTGCCGCAATTGCGAAGTGCTTGATGTAGGCTGTGTAGGACAGGATGCAAATTTTCAGACCGGGAAATGGCTGCATAACGAGATTAAAGCAGTTGCCAAAAAGATAACCGGCGTGGACATTGCAAGCGAAAAAATGGAACGCCTTAAAAAGGAAGGGTATCATCTGCTGTACGTTTCGGAGCTGGAAGCAAACCCGGAATTGTTTGATGTGATTGTTATGGCCGATGTGATAGAGCATGTAAGCGATCCGGTCGGCTTCCTGAAATCTTACTCTCGTTTTTTAAAGCCAACGGGTAAAATATTCATTTCAACGCCCAACGCAAATCGGGCTGTCAATTTCTTCTCCATACTGCTGTACAATAACTACAGTGTAAATGAAGAACATACCTGCTGGTTTTGTCCGTTAACACTGGCTGAAGTTATTCAAAGAGCAGAGCTTAAACCCACAGAATTTCGCTGGCTCAGAAAGTACTACGACCTGAATGGGTTGAACCTTCTGACTCAAATACTGACATGGAAATCTGAATTGCTGGCCCGTTGGAGAAAGAACTTCAATCAGAATTTCATGATGATTGTTACCAAATGAAAGCAGGAATATTTACACCCTATTCACTGGATCCAATTCATCCCCGCACGGAGATGTACTTGTCGTTTTTTAAAGAAGCCGGAATCGAAGCTTTCATTGAGCAAATAGTTATCAAACCCGCTGGATGTCTTTCGCTTCTTTCCAAAGCATGCATCAATATATTTGACTTTCAGGCTGTTTATCAGTTGTCGGGTGCTGTGAAAAACTATGACTGCATACTGATACAGGATCTAAAATACCTGCCGTTGGCATTTGTATCGAGGCGCCAGGGGAAGATGACCATTTATGAAACCCTGGACAACAGT
Organism: uncultured Bacteroidales bacterium; assembly: GCA_964449015.1. Classification (GTDB taxonomy): domain Bacteria; phylum Bacteroidota; class Bacteroidia; order Bacteroidales; family UBA10428; genus UBA5072. Next base: position 8,183 of record CAYVBH010000087.1, on the reverse strand, counting down.
GTTTTTATAAGAGTTCATAACCAGAAGCGGAATGTGTTTTATCTGGCTATTAGACTTCTTACTCCGTTCTATTGTATGACTGAACGCTTTCTGGCCCGATGTTTTACAGATCATGTCATTGTGAATTCATCAACATTAATCAGGCATTTTAGGAACAGGGCACATTTGATATACTATGCCTCACCTTTTGAAACAGCAGGAATAGAGAATAACAACAACAATCCACCAGCTCTGCTATACCTGGGAGCAGTATCTGTTGACAAGGGAATTCATGAGGTTCTTTCATTAGCCAATGAGCACCGGATCAGAACTTTTATTTTCGGTGATTGTATGGACGCAAAAATTTCTGAAAGCCTGGAAAACAATGAACTGATCACCTGGAAGAAAAGAATGAATTAGGAATTGCTGAAACAGGAGTTAGGAAAAATCACCAAAGAGTTCTTTCTTATCGGGCTTAGTCTGATTAAACCTGTTCATTATTCCTATGCTACACAGGAGGCCAATAAGGAAATTGATTATTTGTCAATGGGAATTCCCTTCATCGGCAACAACAGATTGACCACGAGGGAGAAAATTATTGCCGGATGCGGGGTATTTATTGAGGATCATGCTGCAATAATAAATTTGATCAACAATCCCGGTGACAGAAATCTGAAATCATCAGTCTGTCGCGATTATTATTACAGGCATTACTCAGTTGAACAATTTAAAATAAAACTGAAATCAATATTTTCAGACATCGGAAATGGATAGCAAAACCATTGTGGACATTTACCTTAAAAGGAAAGCTTTTAAGAGTTTCGAGATAGATGACCGGGATATCGTACTACAGTATATTCTGAAGTATATCCCCGGTGAGCATGATGCTTCGATCCTGGATGCCGGGTGTGGGAATGGCAGGTACGCGCTAAAATTGTGCAGCCTGAATTACACAAACATATCCGCAGTCGATCTGTTTGAATCCATACCGGTTAATGATGTAAAGTATTTCAGGGCTGGAATTGAAAACCTGCCCTTTGATGATAATTCTTTCCGTTTCATTTATGCCATTTCGGTAATTTATTATCCCGCAGACACAGAAGGGGCGGTTAAGGAGTTTTCGAGGGTACTGAAACCAGGCGGAATTGTTTTAATAACTGCACACACAAAATATTCGCTTTTCACCCTGAAGAGAGTCATCCTTAGATTACTGGGTAATATAAAGGTGAAGCATTTGAATGAGGTCCGGTTTAAAACAGCATCGGAATACTGTACCCTTCTTCGGAACAATGGGTTCAACATCCGCTTGATTGATGGATATAATCTGTCTTTTATATTTTTGCCAACTTACAATTACATCAGAGCGGTATTTTCCAAATATCTTCATTTACATCTACCGGCAATACACGGCCATATCACACAGAACAGGTTTGTATCACGTTTAAAGTCTATTTTTGCATACCATCTGATTATTGTGGCAGAAAAGATACATCAGGATCAGTTATAAGGCGTAATCCCTGATGACCCCGGCTATCAAATATCCGGCATCTCCTTTGCCATAAAAAGTATGCCTGTTGTTGAATTTTTTCTTTAGCAGTGACTGGCTTAACGCAACGATCTGATCTTTATTTATTGAAGTAAGGTAATTGTAATTTTTTTGCACCAGCTCAACCCATTCCGTTTCCTCGCGGAGTGTCAGGCAGAACTTGTTAAAGAAATATGCTTCCTTCTGAACGCCGCCACTGTCAGTTGCCACAAAGGCACAGTTTTTCAACAGTTCCAGCATATCGAAATAGCCAACCGGATCGATGGGTTCAAATGCAAGCATCATGTGATTCTGTTTCAGAATTTTCCTGGTTCTCGGGTGCAATGGCAGGATAACCCTTTTATACTGATTGATCTCATTCAATGCCAACACAATCTGGTTCAGATTTTCCAGGTTATCGGTGTTTTCCTGCCGGTGAACCGTGCAAAGGACGAAATTGCCGGGGTTAACCTGCAATCGGCTGATGATATCAGAACGGCCGGCAGATCTTTCAGAATAATATAATGCCGCATCAAACATCACGTCGCCTACCTGGTGGACCTGGCATTTGAAATTGCCGAATCCTTCATTGTTCAGATTCTGAACTGCATTGTCGGTGGGGCAGAAAAGAAGGTCCGAAATCCTGTCGGTCAGGATCCGGTTGATTTCTTCCGGCATCTTCATATTGAACGACCGTAATCCGGCTTCCACATGAATTACCCTGATATCCAGTTTCTTCGCGGCGAGCGCACCTGCTAAGGTTGAATTGGTATCGCCATAAACCATCAGGAAATCAGGTTTCTCCTGTAACAGCACTTCTTCAATCTTTTCGAGCATGCGGCCGGTCATGGCGCCATGCGACAAACTGTTGATCTGCAGGTTGTAATCGGGTTCGGGAATTTCCATCTCCCTGAAGAATACGGAGGACATATTCTCATCAAAGTGTTGTCCGGTATGAACAATGATTTCGCGGAACCCTCCGGTTTTCTGAATGGCCCGGCTTACGGCAGCAGCTTTTACAAACTGGGGACGGGCGCCTATTACGGTTACTATTTTTTTCAACTTACAAGTTGGTTAAGCAATTTACTCAATTGATGTGTCAGGTTTTTCCTGGAGTACTTCTCAATACCTGCAACACTCACCTGCAGTTTTCCCTGCGAATATAAATCAAATAATTCTATCAGATAGGTTTTAAGAGTCTTCGTATCTGTATAGCTGAATATCTTTCCCGCCCGGGTTTCATCCAGTATTACTGCTGCATCTCCGTCCTGTGGACCAACGGCAACAATCGGTCTCCCGGACGAAAGGTATTCGAAAAACTTGTTGGTAAGTATCCCTTTCGCATTGGGTGTATTGTTGATGCAGAGCATCAAAACAGCGGCTTCAGAAAGTATGGAATAGGTCTGTTCGTGAGGCACAAAGGGCTCCCTGACCACATAACGGAGCAACTGCATCTTTTCCAGAGATTCGGAAACCGACTGATCAACTTTGCCTATCAATTTGATTTCCAAAGATGCGGCAAACCTTTCATCTTTTCGGGCCAGGTCGCTTAATACCTGCCACAGGTTCTCCGGGTTTCTCGATTTGGGCATGGATCCCAGGTGAACCAGAGTGAATTTGCCTTTTACAGATTTCTGTGAATTAACAGTAGCAGGGGTGTCATATCCATTGGTGATGGTAGTTGTTTTCTTCACTCCCATGGAGGTGAATTCCTCAGTCATACCCGGACTTACACTGATCACCTGGTCGGCATTTTCAAGAACTCTTTTTTCAAGACTTCTGTGCCTGCGATCGGCATATGCTGTCAACAGCAGTTCCCGGTAAAAATCAACATTGGTCCAGGGATCCCGGAAATCGGCAACCCATTTTATACCCAGCTTTTTTTTAAGCTTTAAACCGATGAGGTGCATACTTTGCGGAGGGCCGGTTGTAATGATCACATCTACCGGATTGTTTTTGAGGTATCTGCTCAGGTTTCTTACCGATGGATTGATCCATCCCACCCGGGGATCGGGGATGAAAAGGTTACTTCGTATCCAAAGAAAAAGCTTACTCACAATTCCTGTTTGCTTCTTTTCGGAGATGAGTGCAACCGCAATTCTTTCATGTTTCTTTTTGCCGGTAAGCCACTTATAAATGCCATAAGGTTCAATAATCCGTGTTTTCAGGATTTCCATTCCTTCGGGGATGTCCATCAGCAAGGATTCGTCAATTTCCTGAGATTCGGGATTTTCAGGGGTATAGATCACAGGTTCCCAGCCAAATTCCCTCAGGTATTTGGAAAATTTAAGCCACCTCAACACGGCTGAACCGCCACTGGGAGGCCAGTAATAGGTGATAATGAGCGCCTTTCGCATCATATAGAAAAATGGGATTGTAAAATAAGCATATTCAGAAGTATTATAAAATACAAACACCAACTTTATGAAAAAACACCGGAAGAAATATGAAAAAACCGGGTTTTTTTACGAACTTTCTCATGAGTAATGCCTTAAAGAAAAAATTGCACCGTGAGGTGTTTAACTTTTATTTGTTGAACTAAAGCCACCGGATCATGAAAAGGTATACCACCAACCGCCGTTCTTTTATCAGGAATTCAGCAGCTGCTGCAGCAGGAATAGTGTTGATGCCGGGTTTCGGACTGGTGCCCAACCGGGTTTCGAAGCCCATGACCCGGGCGTTCGGGAAGCTGAACTTTGATGTAACCACCATGGGTTTGGGTGGTCAGGCTTCACTGCAATGGACACCAGATGATGTGGATCCTGTTAAAATCATACTGAAGGCTTTCAGCAAGGGAGTGAATTATTTTGATACCTCCAATGTGTATGGCCCCAGCCAGATGAATTACAGTAAAGCATTCCGGGAATTGAGCCTCGATCCTGCACGGGCGGGCTATAATGAAGCCTTGAGGCGGTCCATCTTCCTTACAACGAAAACACATCTTCGCGTGGCAAAGGGTGATACGAATATTCAGGGTGTACGCAACAGCACCAACGGACCTGCAGGTTCCCATACCATTGATGATCTGAAGCGAAGTCTATCACAGATGTTTGGCGATAACCAGGGTAATTACCCTAAAGGGGCCTACGTAGATATGGTGCTGATTCACAGCCTGAGTACCATGGAAGAAGTGGATGCCATTTATGAAGGTTTATATGATACCAATGCGAAGGCAGAACGCATCGGAGCGCTTGCCGCGTTGCGAGATTACCGCGACGGAACCAATCTTACCGGGTTGAATCCGAAAGAAGAAAGACTGCTCAGGCACATCGGTTTCTCGGGCCATTTCTCACCGTCCGTGATGATGGAGATGATCCGGCGTGATCAGACCAACCTGGTTGAAGGGTTGTTGGTTGCCATTAATGCCAACGACAAGCTGAACTTCAACATGCAACACAACGTGATTCCGGTTGCTAATGCCAAAAACATGAGCGTTATCGGTATGAAGGTATTTGCTGACGGGGCCATGTATACTAAAGAAGCGCACTGGACCAGGGGCCCCGAAGAAGTTGTCAGAACCATTGGCAATAAGTCATTACCCAGCCGTGAACTGATTGAGTATACGCTCACAACGCCCGGGGTACACACCCTGATCATTGGTACCGGACAGATCAGCGATGACCCTGTAAATTGCCAGCTGGAACAGAATTTAAGTGCCTCACAGGTTGAACCATCTGGAATGAGCCAAACTGACCGAGCTGAAGTAGAAAGAAAGGCGGCTGCTGTGAAAGAGGGGAAGACCAATTATTTCCAGACAGCCGGGAAAGGAATTATTGCTCCTTCGGATATTATCGTTTCACAGAATATGGCAGGTGACGAACGGTACGTCAAAGTCAGCTGGAATACAGCATTCGCAGGCAAGGCTGCTCTGAAATCATACGAGATCTGGAGGGATAACAGACTGGTCCAAATCCTGCAGCATCAGCCACAGATTAGTAAAGAGCCGTTTACATGGGCGGATAAATTAACCGATACGTCTTCACATGAATATTTTGTATTGGTCACCGATAGGGAAGGCAATTCTGCAAAAAGTGAAGCGGTAAGGGTGGAGGCAGTATAGAGTTTGCTCATTAATCCATCCAGGCTGAACCTATAATGAAAAAGCGCTATAAATCCATTGATTTATAGCGCTTGTAGTTTTTAAAGTCAACAGATCAGGGGCATTCAACAGCAACAAATTCAAGCACACCCGAATTGTTGATGGTTCCACGCCAGCACTGTCCATCCGAAGATGTCATGATGATACCTTTATTAATATCTTTGATATAGACATCGCCATCGGCAATTTCCAACTTGGCTTTTGGTGATGTGGTTCCAATACCTACATTTCCTGCTTCATTGATTCTCATTCTTTCGATGATGCCGTTTTCATTCTGATTTGTATAGAAACGGATTGATCCGTAGTTAGACGTAGAATAAATGGAGAATCCTTTACCGTTGGTGCTGATAACGCCCATTCTGTCAAAGTCGGGTATGGCAGAAAAACTGGCTGAGGTTTGTGTAAAAGCAGTACCATAGGCTTTGTCATTGGACTCCAATGCTAGGGAAACACTTGATTTACCCCCGACATCTGTATTTCTTAGTCTTAAGAGAGCTCTGTCCTGTCCATCCTGTACATTGCCCTCAATGTAAAGTTTGGCGGTAGGGTTAGTAGTACCTATGCCAATGTTCCCGTTTTCATTAATTCTCATGGTTTCAATGAATTTTGTGTCGGGTGTTTGTCCATTAAAAAACTTGATAATGCCAGGTGACAGGTCTGGTTTTGTTGCATTGATAATCATTCCATTGTCTGATGAGGCAAGAATGCCATAACCTGCAATATCCGCCGGACTGGCATTGGCAGCATAGGTTGTTGCAATATGACCGAGAGATGTTCCAGTTTCATCTGAACCAGTATAAATTTTAAGGTATGCAAGAGATTTTGGTCCGGTGTTTTGATTTCTAATAGAAAGTAAAACTCTACCCGGCCATTCTGTTTCATTTCCAACTATGCTTAGTTTATTTATAGGTGATGTTGTACCGATTCCAACCAATCCATCCTTATAATATAAGTTATTGAGGTGCTTTGACCAATAGGATACGGAATCCTTCAGAACGCTATTTGCTTTTTCAGCATAAAGGGCATAAGGAACACTCAATAACTGGGTAACTCCCAATTCGGTATATGTTCCGGATTTTTCTGTATCAATTTCAACCTTTAGAAAGTAAGGGCCATTGCTCCAGTTAATTCCGCTGAATTCATCAGTACCCGATCCCGATCCGATTTTCAGATTTACAATTCCTTGGCTGGTTGTGGTTGCAGCGTGGGTTTCACTGTAGACCGGTGTGCCATCTGTGCTGTTTTGCAGAATGCTGATTCGAATAGAAATGTCATCCGATACAAGCAACTGGCCGTTATTATCTCGGAGTGTTGCTTGATAATTGAACAATTCGGGAGCCTGTGCACTATTTGTTAAAATAACACAAACCAATAACGATAGTGTAATAAAGATGTTCTTCATGGTTGGATTATTGTTTGATTATGGTAAAGACTTTTGAGAAAGCAGTGTTGCTGCTTATTTTGATCAGGTATGTACCACAGTGATAACCAGTGAAGTCAATATCTGTGGATGCTGATTCAATTGCCTGCGAGTGCATAATTTTTCCATCAATGCTCAGTAATTCTAGGTTCCATTGGGCCGCAGAACTGTATTCAGCCATTTTAATGGTTACCTGATCGTGTGTGGGATTCGGAAAAGCAACAATGGTATTATCCTGAAGAAGATCAGTTATATCCAGGGCAACAACAGCAACTGCTCCCTGGTGGAAGCCCTGTGCCATATAATAGGAACTGTTTGATAGCTCCTCGGTAAACGATTCGCCAACTGTCCAGATGGCGTTTAAACCGGGAGTAACGGAAGCACCTCCTGCGGAAGCTACTGTGTTTAAATCGCTGATTTGGCCAAATGATTTCAGGGCCAAAAACAACAACAAGAAAGAAAGAATTGGTTTTGTCATGGGAGAAAAAATTATTCAGAATTTAAACATAGCAATTATCAGTCAATTCAAAGAATCGTTTTGACTAAATGGTACCTTGCTTTGATTAAATGGATGGATGTCAAACATTATCATCCAAGTCAGAAATCCTGATTCTAAAGCTTTTTCAGCAATCCTTTCAGACTCACCTTATCGCCCATTATTTCAGGCAGGCGATCGACGGCTACTCTTTCCTGCTGCAGCGTATCGCGGTAGCGGATGGTTACCGTATTGTCCTTTAAGGTATCGTGGTCAATGGTGATGCAGAAGGGAGTTCCGATGGCATCCTGCCGGCGGTAGCGCTTGCCGATGGAATCTTTTTCCTCGTACTGGCAGTTGAAATCGAATTTCATGTTGTCCATGATTTCCCGGGCTTTTTCAGGAAGTCCGTCTTTTTTGGTTAGCGGCAGAACTGCTAACTGAACAGGGGCCAGGGCAGGGGGGAGTTTCAGCACCACGCGTTCTTCCTTGGCACTGCCTTCCCATTCCACCTTTTCTTCTACATAGGCGTTGGAAAGCACGGTAAAAAACATGCGGTCGAGACCAATGGAGGTTTCAATCACATAGGGGGTGAAGTTTTCGTTTGTTTCGCCATCGAAGTACTGAATCTTTTTGCCCGAGAATTTCTCGTGATTTCCCAGGTCGAAATTGGTGCGTGAATGGA
>CAYVBH010000086.1:0-13217 GCA_964449015.1 uncultured Bacteroidales bacterium | reverse complement strand
GTAATGCCATCAGCGACATATCGTTGCTGTGGGGATTGAAACTACTGGAGGAACTGGATTTATCGGATAATCGCATTGAAGAACTGGAAACCCTGGTTAACCTGCGCAACATAAAAAACCTGAATCTTTCAAACAACCCGGTTAAAGACATCTCTTCCCTGTTCGGTATGAACAAGCTGGAATATGTTGACCTCACCAATACCAAAGTACCCGGGTCACAGGTACGAGAGCTGGAGGAAGCGGGGGTGGTGGTGGTAGTGTAACTGGATACTGGATGCTGGATACTGGATGCTGGATACTGGATGCTGGATGTGTGGGAATTGAGATTTGGGATCTGGGATTTGACTGCTACTGTCCCTATCTTGGTCCTTGGCTCTTGGCTCTTGGCTCTACTCGTCCCTTGTCCCTATCTTGGTTCTTGGCTCTTGGTTCTTGGCTCTTGCAGCTGCTATTTTATATCATTTCCCCAACGCCTGCTCCAGGTCCCTGATCAGGTCACCGGAATCTTCAATCCCCACCGAAAGCCGCAGCAGGTTATCCTTAATTCCTTCTGCCTCTCTTTGTTCCTTGGGCACCAACTTGTGCGAAGTGGTGACCGGCGCACAAATAGTGGATTCGATTCCACCCAGGCTCATGGCCGGTTTGATCAGCTTCAGCATTTTCTGAAAGGAAATGACATCGTTAGATTTCAGTTCGAAGGACAGCATGCCCCCGAAACCCGACATCTGGGCTTTGGCTATCTCATGGCCCGGATGGGTAATCAATCCGGGATAGTAGACCTTGTCAATTCCTGGATGCTTCTGAAGAAAGGCTGCAATCAGGCCGGCATTCAGGTTTTGTTTTTCAACCCGCAAGGCCATGGTTTTGATGCTGCGTTCGAGTAAATAGCACATCAATGCATTCAGGCTTCCTCCAAAGTTCACTGAAGTTTGCGTGATTCTCTGGATATATGCCTTATTGGAAACCACTACTCCGGCACAAATATCGCTGTGACCGCCCAGGTATTTGGTGGCACTGTGCAGCACAATGTCAATCCCATGGTCAACGGGATTCTGGTTAATGGGGGATGCAAATGTATTGTCGATAACAGAAATGCATCCGTATTTTTTGCCGAGCTGTGCGACCTTTTTCAGGTCAATGATTGAAAGCAATGGATTTGAAGGTGATTCCACATAAATTACCCGGGTATTCTTTTTGATTGCCTTTGCAAATGAATCGGCATCGTTATTTTTTAGAACCGTGTATTCGATTCCGAATCTTTCAAATTCGCTGTTAATGAAATGCAACGTACCGCCGTAAAGTCCCTTTTGAAATATGCAATGATCGCCGCTTTTCAGAAAACTTAATAATACGGAACTCACGGCGGCCATGCCCGAACTGAAAACGATCCCTGATTCGGCATGCTCCAACGAAGCAATCTTTTCAATAACGGTTCTCTGGTTCGGTATATTGAAATAGCGGGGATATAAGCGCTCATCCGTATCCAGGTATCCATAAGCAGTGGAAGTGTAAATGGGTGTGTTCACACCGTTATGAATTTCTCCCCTGTTTCCTGCATGAACACAGGTGGTATGCTTTGCCTGCGGATTGTCTGAACCATTCATATTGCTCAACTGTTTTAGTTTATTGCACAAAGACCGATAAAGGTATTGAAAAAACAGCATTGCATCAATGGCAGATTTTTAGTAATTTGCATTGTCCGATTTGCGAACAATTCCCGCTGGCAGATTTCGGTATTAACTTTTTTATTGAAATAAAAGTGACAGAATATATTGGTAATGAATTTACCTATTTGTTACCAGGGGATTTGGTGGTAACTAAAGAACAAATTAAATTAATAACCGTTCTGGGTTCGTGTGTTGCCGTGTGCATGTTAGATCGCGACAGGAATGTGGCCGGAATGAATCATTATATGTTGCCTGTCAATAGAGCCAATGATCCGAATTTGTTTAAATATGGAGACACATCGTTAAGCCATATGTTGAATCAGATGATCAAACTGGGAGCTCGCAAAGGCAATATCATTTGCAGGGTTTATGGCGGGGGATCCATGTTCTCAAAAGTTGGACCAAGTTTTAATATCGGTCAGCAAAATGTTGAAATGGCGCTTAAATTCCTTCAAGATAATGATTTCATTCCAAAATCCGTTGAAACCGGCGGCACTTCCGGAAGAAAGGTAATTTTTGATACATCAGCAGGTGTGATAAGCAGTCATCTATTAAACGAGATGAAAAGATGATCATACTTATTATACTTTTGAAGTAACTACCTTTCAAATGAAATAACTCTCACTTTAAATTTCAAATCATTTTCTATCTTTAAGAAAACTATTCCAACCTATGCAATCAGTTTACCGGCGCATTATTACACCCGAAAGTAATGTACCTTCTTCAGGCGTATTGACTCGCCAGTGTGTTCATCTTTATCAGGAACTTGTAGAGTTTATTAACGAACCCTGTTTTCTTTTTTTTAACAGTCCCGACGCCACACTGGTTGTAAACCTTCAAATGGCTAGACTTCTTGGATATGCAACATTAGCAGAGTTTTATAAAAAGGAATTGCTATTTGAGAACCTGGTCAGCAACAAGGAATTGTCTAAGATCGTTCAAGCTGCCGATGCGGTTTCGAAAAAAAAGGTTATTAAACTGATAAAAAGTAAGATCTTAAGGCGGGACGGAACACATATAAACTGCATGGTATATCTGAAACCCATGTTCGATATGGATAAAAGCCAGATTTATGGTTTCCTGGGAACACTTCAGATCAATGAGAAAAGAACTTTTAACATTGACAAGTCTTTAATGTATTTTTTTAATGAAGACGGGTTTGTAGATGAAGTAATTATAGTTATGGATTATAAAGGCAATATTTTGGCTGCCAACAAAAAGTTCTATGCCATTGATTTTTTTCTTGACTTCTCAACCAAACGCATTAACCTGTTCAACAGCATTGACATCCTTTATCAATCAAAGCTGGCCAGAAGAATCAAACAGCTCAGGGAAGGTACCATTGCCCCGTTAACTGAGTACAAACTGGTAAATCGTTCCGGAAGAACTGCCTATATTGAGATATACAGTAAAACAATCATGTATAGAAACCAGAGGGCCATTGTTTCCCTTTTAAGGGATATCACGATCCGAAAAGAAACTGAAAAGGAACTACTGTACACGGTTATAAAAACTGAAGAAAAAGAGAGGCAACGCGTTGCGCAGGATCTGCATGATGAACTGGGCCCTTTTCTATCCGGTTTAAAACTTTATCTTAATGAGATTCAGGAAAATTTTGATGATACTGAGAAAAGAAAAATACTCATGGATTACCTGAGTCAAATGATCGATGAATCAGTTGATAAAGTTAGAATGCTGGCCAGCAACCTAACCCCTCAGAATATGATTGATATAGGATTAACTGGTTCGGTAAAAAAGACCATTGACCGGTTGAACCTAACAGGACGAATCAATATATTATTGGAAACCGAGGGTCAGGAAACCGGTCTTGATCATTCATTTGTAATTACTCTTTATCGCATTATAATTGAGCTGATTAACAACACCATCAAACATTCCCGATCGAAGCAGATACGAATCTGCATAAAGTATGCAAAAAAGAATGTTAAGCTTCTTTATTCCGATGATGGTATAGGCTTTGATTTGGATCAGCAGTTAAAAATCGGAAAAGGCATCGGATTGAGATCCATTCTGAACAGAATTGAAATGTATGAAGGTAAATATGTATTTAATAGGCTCCCCGAAAAAGGCTTTGAATTGACCATTGATTTTCCGGCCAGAGCATAATAAACAGAAAATTTGGTTATTATATGACAAAACATGTAACCCGGATAGCCGTTGTTGAAGATCACAGTTTTTATCGTAATGGGCTTTGCATGGCCATTAGAAGATTGAAATTTTTGGAGCTGGCTTTTGAAGCCTCCAATGGCCTCGAATTTCTTGAAAAGCAGCGCATCAATCCGGCAGATGTTGTGCTGATAGACGTGATGATGCCGGTTATGGACGGTTATGCAACGGTTGTAGCAGCAAAGAACGAATTCCCGCAATTGAAGTTCATCATATTAACCATGCTGGATGAAGATGAAACCATTCGAAAATTTCTCCAAGCCGGAGCTCAGGGATATCTTTTGAAAAACGTTGATAACAAGGGCTTGGAAACTGCCTTGAAGGCAGTGATTTGCGGCAGGCAATATTTCTCAGATGAGCTCATGCCTTTCTTTACCAGGAGTCTAAAAAATACCAAAGAGAAACCTTCCAATAACATTAAGCTTACAAAAAGGGAACTTGAAATAATCCAGCTAATTTTTGAAGGATTCTCCACCCAGGAAATTGCTGATAAACTATTCGTTAGTGTAAGAACCGTATCGAATCACCGGTTCAACCTGAACAATAAAATCGGTGCAAAAAACACAGCTGGTCTGATTTCTTTCGCATTGAAGAATAAGTTGGTTGGTTCTTAAAAGATTGAAAAAAATTAAGTATTTTTACTTAAAGCAACATTCTCTTCTCTTCGTAAACCAAATTGTGCGTTTCAAAAACTCACAAAAACCTAACCCAAAATAGCTTTTCCATCATACCTCTCAGCGTTTTTTCCACGCAGGAAAAGGAGTTCAACACCTATCTGAGCCAAGTATTCTGATTCAGAAGATACATATCTTCTTGATTAATATTTTGAATTAACTGTCATTGTATGAAAAAAAATGTGCTTCTCTTTATTTTCTTTCTTGGAATCACAATTTCTTTGACCGGCCAGGTAACATTAACCGGTGAATTCCGTCCGAAATTTGAGTTGCGCGATGGTTACAAAACCTTGCTGTCAGATGACCAGCATGCTGCTTTTGTAACGGCACAAAGAAGCCGCTTAAACCTTTCTTATACAGACGCCCGGATAGCAACCTACCTGTCTGTTCAGGATGTGAGGTTTTGGGGAGAGTCTCCTGCTAAAGCCGATGCTTCAACCATGAACGTTTTCCAGGCATGGGCCCAGGTATTTCTGAATGAGTCATGGACCGTTCGTTTGGGCCGTCAGGAATTGTCATACGATCAAAACCGCTTGTTGGGTGCATCCAACTGGAACGATGTGGGGGCATCGCACGACCTGATTCAGGTAATGTACCACAAGGCTTTTGATCTGCAGGCAGGGTTTGCATATAACAACGACAAATCCAAAAATGCCGAAAGCAATTACCCGGTTAATTATTATAAAACCTTGGCCTTTCTCCGAGGAGAAAAGGACCTGGGAAAATACTTCAATGCCTCGCTGATTATTCTAACCGATGGCAACCAGAAGGAAGATTCAGATTATGCCATTTACCAAAGGTTCACCTATGGAGGCAACCTGCAGTTCAGTAATGATTCGGTAAGAACAAAAGCGTATGCATCAGCTTATCTTCAGAACGGAAAATCACCAGAAGGAACAGATATCAGTGCCTATTTCGTTTCCCTTAACCTGGAATACGGTTTTACGAAGGCAATGTCCGGAATGCTGGCTGCTGAATATTTTTCAGGAGATGATGCCTACGAATCAGGAAATACCAAGCATTCCTTCAATAACTTATACGGAAACGGGCATAACCTCTATGGTTACATGGACTATTTCTCACAAATAGATAAAGACACCAAAGGGGGCGGTTTGATGGACCTTTATGCAAGGCTCAACTATAAATTCAGCAAGAAAACATCAGCCGAACTGACTTACCACAACTTCTCCTTCACAAACAGTGTCGTCGATTCGGTTTCCACACCGGGTATCTCAAAAAAAGCAGATGCTTACCTGGGATCGGAAATTGATGTTACTTTTAAATACAAACCGGCTGCAAACCTTGAATTCAGCTGTGGCTACTCAACCATGCTGGCCGCCCCCTCCATGGAGATCCTGAAAGGAGGCTCGCATTCGCGATACCAGCAATGGGCCTGGGTGATGCTCACATTCAAACCGGAATTCTATAATACAAACAAAAACAAATAATCAACCAACAATATGGCTACATTAAACAACATTAAAATCGGAAGAAGACTTACTTATGTATTTCTGATATTTATTACCTTCTATAGTGCAACTGTAGTATTTGCAATTTATGAAACACAAAAAATGAAGTCGCGCATCACCACAATCTATAAAGAAAATCTGCTGAGCGTTGACTATCTTATTGAGGCGGATCGTGACGCATATCAATCGAACCTGGCTTTAGCCCATAGCATGCAAGATATCAATTATTCCAATGCTGAAAAACTTGATAATTTAGTGAATTCTGTATGGGAAAATTATGATCAGATAGAATTACGTTATGGAAATTTTGAAAAAAGTTTCGGCGTAAGCGCCAAACCTGAATATACAGATAAAAACGCTGAATTTCACAAATACCGGGAAGCCCTGAAAGCTGAAACAGAGGCAGTAATTGAGAACATCCGGAATGGAAAACATGAAATATCTGAAGAGGTATATTACAGCTCATACGATAGTACTTTTCAAGCAATGCGCAACATCATGAATGAATTCACGGAAATGAGCCTTGTCAATGCTGATAAAGAGTACCTTCATACTATAAAAATGGCCAAGACCTATTTAATTCTTGCCTTCTCTTTAAATTTATTTGGAATTCTATTTGTGATTGTTGCAGCTATCCTGCTGACCAGAAGTATTACAAAACCGGTATCAGAGGCGTTATTAGTGGTAAAAAAGGTGGCAGATGGAGATCTTACCAAAAAATTAGCTATAAAAGGTAAGGATGAAATTGCAGAGCTAATGACAGCCATTAGCAATATGAGCACAAAACTGAAAGAAATCATCAATGGCATCATTGAAAGCGCTGAAAGCCTGCTTGCCGCCAGTGATCAGATTAGTAAAAGCTCGCAGCAGATCTCACAGGGCGCTACGGAACAGGCTTCATCAACCGAAGAAATTTCCTCATCCATGGAGGAAATGGTGAGCAACATACAGCAGAATACCGGAAATGCGCGGCAAACAGAGGGCATATCAGGTAAAGCCACCGAAAGTATGGTCGACATGAGCAAAATTGGTCGTGAAAGCTTTGATTCCATCCGAACAATTGCTGAAAAGATTACCATTGTTAATGATATTGCGTTTCAAACCAACCTGCTGGCGCTGAATGCTGCCGTAGAGGCTGCCAGAGCAGGCGAACACGGCCGTGGATTTGCAGTGGTGGCAGCAGAAGTCAGAAAACTGGCTGAACGCAGTAAGCTTGCTGCCGATGAGATTGAGAATCTTTCCCGTAACAGTTTAAAAATTACCGAAAAAACACGTGAATCGTTGGATGCCCTGGTTCCGGAAATCCAGAAAACATCACAACTGGTTCAGGAAATTGCCGCGGCCAGCATTGAACAAAACTCAGGAGCCGATCAGATTAATAATGCAATTCAGCAATTGAATACCATCACGCAACAAAACGCAGCTTCTTCTGAAGAGATGGCTTCCAGCGCGGAAGAACTGTCTGCCCAGGCTCAGAACCTGAAAGAGGCTGTTGGATATTTCACTGTCTGAGCCATGAATGAACAAAATATGAACCACGAATGAAATGAGTATTATTACTCAGAGAACTGTCTGAAAAATTCCGTAAAAACTTGATGTAAAAACTGATAAATATCATAAAATTAAAAAATGAAAAACATCAATGATCTGAAAATCGGCACAAGATTGAACCTGGTTTTCAATTTGGCCTTTATTATCATCATTTCACTACTTGGTTTGTATACCATCACTTCCCAGCGGAAACAGGTATTTGAAGATACAGATACCCGAATGTATGAACAGGTAAACGACCTTGCCGCTGTCATCAATGAACAATTGATACAAAGCCAGAAAAGCACGGAGAATGCGTTGAAAATGTTTGACTTCATTACCAAGGATGCAGGTAGGTTTGTTCCAGTAAATGCATACACCACCATTAGTGCCAAGAATCAGGAAAACAATGAGATAAGTGAAGTTCAACTAAAAAGAGTTGTACACAATGGAGAACCGATATACAACAATACGCGATTTGTTGATATCATGGGCAATTTGAACGGCGTGGTTGCAAGTATTCTGCAAAGAATCCCTCAGGGATATGTCAGAGTTTCAACCAACATAAAGCAAACTGATGGTTCAAGGGCAATCAATACTTACATACCACAAGACTCACCGGTGGCCCAGGCTCTTGATAATGGAAAAGAGTACTTTGGCAGAGCTGTCATTTTAGGAGAATGGTATCACACATCCTATAAACCCATTAAGTTGGATGACGGATCAATAATTGTATTGTTTACTGGTACCAGCGAAAAGGACTTGGTTTCTTTAAAAGCCCTGTTCAATGATAAAATGTATTTTGAGACCGGATATCCATATGTAGTGGACCACACTGGCCTTCTCATCATTCATCCGAAAAATGAAGGCTCCAGTATTGCAAGCGAAGATTTTTATAAAGCCATGCTTGCTGATGACGATGGTTATGGCAAAATTCAGTATGTGTATGAGGGTGCAGTCAAATATCAGTATTATAAATACATAAAACAAATCGATTCATTTGTTGCCGTTACCATTTACCAGAAGAATTTTATGAATGTGGTGCGAAGCATAACCTATGCCATACTGATTGCTGTTGTTATTGGAATTGTCATTTTTATAATTATCAACTCGCTCATCAGCAGATCAATTACTACAGCGCTTAAGAAAGGTGTGGAATTTGCCAAAAGAATTGCCCAGGGTGATCTTACTGTTGATCTGAAAATCGATCAAAAGGATGAAATAGGAGAACTTGCCGGGGCACTGTCAACAATGCTCAGTAAACTCAGGGACATTGTGATGAATATCCGAAGTGGCGCCGAAAGCATTGCTGCAGCAAGTGCCCAGATCAGCAATGGTTCCCAGCAATTGTCGCAGGGAGCTACCGAGCAGGCTTCATCTACTGAAGAAATATCCTCTTCGATGGAAGAAATGGTGAGTAACATCCAACAGAATACCGAAAATGCAAGACAAACCGAAGGAATATCGGGCACAGCAACAGAAAGTATGGTTGAAATGAGTAAAATCGGTCGCGAAAGTCTCGACTCTATCAAAATAATAGCTGAAAAAATCACCATTGTTAACGATATTGCATTCCAGACCAACCTGCTTGCATTGAATGCTGCTGTGGAAGCAGCCCGCGCAGGCGAACACGGACGCGGCTTTGCAGTTGTTGCTGCTGAAGTGCGGAAACTGGCTGAACGGAGCAAACTGGCTGCCGATGAAATCCAGAATCTTTCCAGGAATAGTCTGAAGATTACTGAAAAAACCCGGGAATCATTGGATGCATTGGTACCTGAAATTCAGAAAACTTCTCAATTGGTTCAGGAGATTGCAGCAGCAAGTATTGAACAGAATTCAGGCGCAGATCAGATCAACAGCGCCATACAGCAATTGAATATTGTTACCCAGCAGAACGCTGCTGCATCGGAAGAAATGGCCACCAGCTCTGAAGAATTGTCTTCACAAGCCGAAAGTTTGAAAGATGCTGTATCCTTCTTCCATACTGATCAGGATGTGCATCATACCGGTTCGGTGAAACGTGAAAAATTGGCAAAACAGGCTCCGGCAATCAAAAAAAACGGGCCTGTGGCCGATAAAGTAAAAAAAGTGCTTCAAAGTGAACACACGGTCACGACCAAAAAAACCAATGTATCGGATGCAGACTTTGAACAGTTTTAACCGTTAACCCGATAGAAATTTCAACCAAATAGCACACAAAATGAAAAAACGTATTGTTGTTGTAGAGGATTTTAACACATCAAGACAGATCATCAAGAAAACCCTTGAAGCAATGGGACATCAGGTTGAAGAAGCCATTGATGGCAGGGAAGCAACCCGATTTTTTGATGGAAGCAACATTGATCTGGTTATATCCGATTACAATATGCCCAATATGGACGGTGGTGCATTAGTGGAATACATCCGGTCTAAGGATCAGTACAAGTATATCCCCATTTTCATGCTTTCTACCGAAACCAGCATTGAAAAACAAAACCGGGCCAGGGATGCTAAAATTACCGCCTGGATCAAAAAGCCTTTTGAGGTACAGGAATTCAAGAAACTAGTTGAAAAAGTATTAGCCTGATGGATGAAATTGTGAAAGGTTTTATTGAAGAAGTAAAGGAATTACTGCTTCAGCTTGAGGATGACCTGATCAACCTTGAAAACAACCCGGGGAATCCTGAGATTGTAAACAACATTTTCAGAGTAATGCACACGCTGAAAGGTTCGGCAGGTATGGTGGGCTTTAAGAACATTCAGGAACTCACCCATGGATTTGAAAGTACTTATGAGCAAATCCGCGAAGGTAAGTTGTTTGTTGACAGTGATATTATTGACATCACACTGAAAGCCAAGGACCTTATTCTGGCTATGCTGGCAGGGGATGCTAATGAATCGGATGCAGAACAGCTGATTAAACAGCTTGCCGACAAAACCGGGGTGCTGGAGAAATCTGCCGATAAGAAATCCTCTACAGCTTCCACCCAGCTCAGATTGTCAAATCATCTGTATGTGATTCTATTCTCTCCGGACAAGGGAATTTTTGAGCGCGGACTCAATCCCGATAAAACTATGGATGAATTAAAAGCATCTGGTGAGACACATGTGATTCTGCATGAGAAAAAGAAATCATGGGATAAACAAAAACTCGAAAAAATTTGTACGACCATCTGGGAGGTTTACCTAAAAACTTCTCTGGCGATGGCTGAAGTCGAAGATTTATTTCTGTTTTATGACAAGGATGAATTCAGCATATTTGAAATGTCACGCGAACAACTGCAGATAGATCCTTTTCTGGCCGAAAAGTTGGAAAATTTATACAAGCATAAAATTGCCCCTGAGCAACAACTCCGTGATTGCATCGACCAGTTGCCCGATGACGAGCCAACACAAAACTTGCCTGCCGAGCAGGTAGACGCATCGCTTGCTGCAATAAAGACCGATACATCTAAAATTGACACCGACAGCACAGTCAATGTTTCATCTCAAAAACTGGATGAACTGATGAACCTGGTGAGTGAACTGGTCACACTTACCGGCACCGTTGAAGTGCATGCAGGGCAATACAACGACCCCAAATTGAATAACGCGCTGGAAAACGTTGCCAAACTCACCAAGAAATTCCGGGATAATGCCCTGGACCTAAGACTGGTACCCATTGGTACGCTTTTAAGCAAGTTCAAGAGGCAGGTGCGCGATCTCTCCAAGGATCTCGGCAAAAAGGTGAATCTGCTAATCGAAGGTCAGGATATTGAGATTGACAAAACCATTCTGAAGTCAATTGAAAGTCCGTTGCAACACATCATCCGTAACAGTATTGACCATGGGTTGGAGCCCGAGGCAGAGCGCACTGTCAAAGGCAAATCTCCGGAAGGCCTTCTAAAAATAACTGCTTTTTATTCGGGGGCAAGTGTTATACTCAGCGTGCAGGACGACGGAAGGGGTATTAACCTGGAACGTGTTAAGGAATGTGCCATTAATAAAGGGTACATGGAAAAAGGGCAGGAAGTTACCAAAGCCGATTTGCTTACCTTTATTATGGAGCCGGGATTCACTACCACCGAAAATATTACCATTGTGTCGGGTCGCGGCGTTGGAATGGATGTGGTTCGTAAGGAACTCAACAGTGTAGGTGGCAGTTTGGAGATTTTCACAGAAGAGAATCTGGGCACTACCATCACCATGAAACTGCCTACTACTCTTACCATAATTGACACCCTGATGGTAAACGTCGATCATACAGAGATTCTCATACCTGTAATGGATATTGAGTATTGCTTCAAGGAATCCAGTGAAAAACTGTTTAAAAAGGATAACCGTTACATTCAATATAAAAATAATCCCATCCCGCTGGTTTCGCTTCGTGAACAGTTCAAATACGCACCTTCGGGCCAAAATGACCTGATGGTGATCGTGATCAACAAATTCGACAGGCGGTATGCCATTACAGCCGATCAGATCATTGGTGAACACCAGGCAGTTATTAAACCCCTGGGCGACCTTTTTGTCAACCAACCCTATTTCTCGGGAGGTAGTATTATGGCCGATGGCAAACTGGCCTTTATTCTTGATACGAATTTTCTGTTTAATCATATTACCAAAATTTAGCTTATTATGGCAACTTTAGATATTGACAAAAAAACCAGTTACATCAATCTGCGGATTGGTTCAGAAAGCTTTGCAATCAGTGTATACAAAGTTCTCGAAATTATACAGTTTGAACAGCTGACCCGGGTGCCCAATGCTTCCGACTTTGTACCTGGCGTACTGAATTTCAGGGGATCCATTGTTCCTGTAATTGACATGCATAAACGTTTTAACACAGAGGATACCGGGTCGGCCGACAAAATGGTTGTGGTGGTGGATGTTGTCAACAAGGATAAAAACGTGTTGATGGGGTTGTTGGTCGACCAGGTTACCGATGTGATCGAATTCGAGTATAAAAGTATAAAGTCAGTACCTGATCTGGGTATTAAATACAATCCGGAATTTATTGAAGGATTCATTGAACTCGAAGGTAAGTTTGTAATGGTATTGAACATCGACAGGGTTCTGAATGTAAAAGAATTAGCAGAAGTTAGCCATATTTCAAATGAATAGCCTTTCAGCTTTTCTCAGGAAAATTCAGATAGCGTGTGGCACCTTACTGGTTGCAGTACATATTGGTTCCCTGCAGGTTGTTGCACAAAATAGTGAGGCTGATGAGCCCAGGGTCAAGATTTCAGGGCTGGTTAAGACTGATGTGTTTTATGACACCCGCCAGACAGTTGCAGCACGGGAGGGTCATTTTTTACTTTTCCCTGCCGCCCGGTTGAACGACCCATCAGGTAAGGATATTAACGCCAAAGCCGGTTTCAACATACTTCCCATACAGTCAAACCTGTCTGTTGGTGTTACCGGTCCGGTTGTAACAGGAGCTGTAACCTCAGGTGTGGTCGAAGGTGACTTTTTCGGACAGAGTAATGCTGATGTCAACATGTTTCGGTTAAGACATGCTTACGTGAAATTGAAATGGGAAAAAGCTGAATTGCTGGTGGGTCAGTACTGGCATCCCCTGTTCGCCACTTCCTGCTATCCGGGAACAGCATCATTCAATACCGGAGCACCTATTCAGCCATTTTCAAGGGCTCCTCAAATAAGAATATCTTATGTCCCCGGCAAATTAAAACTTTCCGGGATGTTGCTTTCTCAAAGAGATTATACAAGTG